>DATAZF010000163.1:0-14484 GCA_036272235.1 Bryobacteraceae bacterium
AGGACACTCATTGTGGATTAGCAGGGTGACACATTTGTCGCCACAATCCGCACCTTGCTGCAGAACAAAAAAGAGAAATCGCAGGCTTCAAATGGAACAAGTCGTTCTGGTTGATGAGCGGGATTGCGCGCTCGGATACGAAGAGAAAATACGCGTGCATCGCACCGGACAATTGCATCGGGCATTTTCGATCTTCATCTTTAACTCCGCAAGTGAGCTTCTGTTGCAAAAGCGAGCCGACTCAAAGTATCACTCCGGTGGCCTCTGGTCGAACACCTGTTGCGGTCATCCCCGGCCGGGAGAAAGCGTGAACGCTGCAGCCGCGCGCAGACTGCACGAAGAGATGGGTTTCAGTTGCGATTTGCAGGAATGCTCCACTTTCCTGTATCGCGCTCAACTCGACCACGCTCTGATCGAGAACGAACTCGATCACGTGCTGATCGGACACTTCGACGGAGAGCCTCAGCCGAATCCGAATGAGGTCTCCGAATTTCGCTGGCTGAACCTCGACCGCCTGCGAGACCTTATTGCTGCGGATCCGGACGCGTTTACTTACTGGTTGGATGCAGCTCTTCGGCAAACGGAGTTTCTCCGAACAAATTGTAATCACTCGCAGGGTGCAAGATGCTGAACGTCTCACTCCTTTTTCCGACCGGAACCGACCCCCGGAGTCCTTACCTCGCCTTGCCCAGCCTCGCGGCGTACCTTCGCCAGGCGGGCATCCGCGTCAACCTCCACGACCTCGATATCGGAGGCGTCCATTACCTGCTGGAGCCGGAGAATTTGAAAGCGGCAGGCCAGGCGTTCAGGAGCGGCTGGCGTGACACGGGCAGCGTTCACCACCGCCGGCTGGCCATCCTGTCGGAGGAATTGCCAGGGTCTGGTCCGCTCCACCTCGCGTCTCTGAGAGACGGCGGCGCGTTTTTCGACTCCAACGAATGGTGTGCGGCAAGGGCAGGCATCATGGACGCGCTGGATATTTGCTCGGCCGCACGCGACCAGCGCCTTCGATACAGCATCGATCCTATTGGTTACGACATCGACGGCGTCGACCCTCAAAGTCTCAGGTCTTTGATCGAGGCTACACAGGACGATCGATATAACCTGTTCGCGGAATATTGGGAGCGATCTCTCTATCCGAGCCTCGAGCGGGAGGCGCCGGTCTTTGTCGGCATTACAATCACAAATCGTCAGCAGATGTTACCGGGTCTGCTGCTGGCCCGGCGTCTGCGCGAACGCGGCTACTTTGTCGTAGTGGGCGGCGCTCTCATTACGAAGTTCGCGAAGAAACTGCCGGGGCTGCCGGCGTTTTTCGAGACCTTTGCAAATGCTGTGGTTGCATATGAGGGCGAAACCGCTTCTGTCGCCCTCGCGGAGGCTCTGGCCGGCCAGGGTGATCTTTCCCGCGTTCCAAATCTGATTTATCCCGACGGTGGCGTTGTGCGAACGAATGTGACCCACGTTGAGGATGTCGCGTCGCTTCCAACCCCGGACTTTACGGGGCTCCCGCTCAATGAATACCTGTCGCCGCTACCCGTACTGCCCGTGCTTCTGGGCAAGGGTTGTTACTTCAATCGGTGCAAGTTCTGCGACATTCCCTATATCAATCACGTCTCGAAGAAGGCTTACCGTCTGCGGTCCGCTGAAACCGTAGTGCGCGACCTGAGAGAACTGAACCGCAAGTTCGATTGCCGGCATTTTGAATTCACCGACGAAGCTTTACCCCCGCGCACGCTCGCACACCTGGCGGATGAGTTGTTGTCGCAAGACGAGAAGCGCTTTCACTTCGTGGGCTATGCCCGGCTGGAGCCGGCGTTCACAGGCGATATGTGCCAAAAGCTGGCCGACGTGGGTTTCCGAAAGTTGTACTTCGGGCTGGAATCCGCCTGTCAGGCGACGCTCGATCACATGGACAAGGGCATCCGCGCCGCCGATGTTCCCGCGGTGTTGCGCAATTGCCAGCGGGCGGGAATTTACTTTCACATCTTCTCGATTCTCGGCTTCCCCGAAGAGACGCCCGAACAAGCTATGGAAACGGTGCGTTTCTTCGAAGATCAAAAAGATCTGCTCAACATTCCTGGAGTCAGTTTCGACGTCCATCCTTTCGGTCTCGAGTTAAGAACGGAATATGCCGAAAAGGCGTCCAGCTTCGGCGTGCTGATTTCACCGGATGTTCTGCGAAACGATTTCACCGTAGGCGCGGGCGACGATTGGACCAATACCCGCGGCCTCGGCCCCGCTGAGGCATTCGAAGAAGTCGCCAGGGCGGACGCAAAGCTGCGCTCCATGTTCACCGATTTTCACCGCGGTCCGCAGACGCTGTGGCCGGGGTTCGAGGAATACGCGGTTCTCTACAGCGACCACTATGCACAGCGGGCTTTTCCCTTCCGCTCCTCGTTGCCGGATGACAGCGGCCTGGGTCATTACTCTGTTCGGTGGCACCCGGGCGCAGTATTTGCAGAGAGCGAAGACGGTCTCCATGCGGTGTCGAGGTTTGGTTCGGTAACAGTGACGGATCAGGTGCTGAACGGGATCGAGGAAATGTCCGGTTATTCCCTGCAGAGCGTACTGGATGCTGCCACCAAAGCCGGTCCTCTGGAAAGCCATCACGCGATTCGGACTAACTTCCGCGCGATGCTGAACAAGCTGATGGCGGAAGGCATCGTCCAGTTGGTTCCGTTTGCTCTGGAAAATCACGGAGCGCAGGCATGAAATCAACACCAGCCGTCACGACGCTGACGCCCCACTTCGCAATCGATGTGGAATACAGCGACGATTCCCGATTCGGCGGAGCAACCTCAGCCAAACTGCAGCAGAATCTTCGGAAGCTGTTCCGGCCAGTCCACAGGACACTGCGCCGGAGCGGGCCGGAATACGTCGTAGAGCACGGCGCCCGCATCCTCGAGCATCTGTTCGACACTCCCGCCATGCGGGAAATCCATAATGGCCGCGGCGGAATTTCAAAGGCCGTTCTTTACCCCGATATCCGCACCATCGCGCCCGAAACCGTCGTCATTTCATCAGGCGATGAAAGTGCCCGGGTTCCCGCAAACCGTCACTCTTTACCGGAACTCCACAATATTGTGGCTGACCTCGCGACGGGAGTTCAGTTACCGACGAATGGCACGGCGGCGTTCGTCGAACAGTTTCGAAGTTACACGACGAGAGGACTCCAGGTTAGCTCAGTTGCGCCCGGTTCCGATCTTGTCTATGTGGGCCATAACACTGTGGCCGTAAGAAGCCGGAAGGCGCAGGTTGTTGTCGACCCGTGGTTTTTCCCGCACTCAAACCGCTATCCATCCGATTACCAGCCCATCACGCGCCAGGAATTGGGAGAGGTCGATTGTGTCGCGATCACGCACTCCCATCCGGACCATTTCCATCCGGGCAGTTTGCTGCAATTCCACCGCGATACCCAAATCATTGTGCCGCGCGTTCCGCGTGAGTCGATTCTAAGCCTGCAGATGGCGGACCGGCTCCGTGAGCTCGGCTTCCATCGAATTACGGAGCTCGACTGGTGGGCGACCGCGAAAATCGGCGACATTTCCATATCGGCCGCTCCCTTTCACGGCGAACAGCCGACCGTCGACGACCAGTTGCATCCCGAAATCCGGAACCACGGCAATTGCTACGTGATTCGTACTCCCAGAGTGTCGTGCGCGATGGTGGCCGATTGCGGGCGCGATCGCGATGGAGGTGTAACACGAGTGGCCCTCGAGGCATATCGCCGCTGGGGAGCGGTCGACGTCCTCTTCAGCGGATTTCGCGGCTGGAATCTTTATCCCATCCAGTACTTCGAATCGTCAGTCCGGCAGTACCTGTTGTTCGTGCCCGCACAGCTTTATGGTGTTCGACAGTCCATCATGAATAACGTCGACGAAGCGGTTGATACAGCAGAGGCCTGGCACGCACATTATCTTGTACCGTATGCCGATGGTGGCGCACCCTGGTTTTCCGAAATTGGTCTGGGGCCAAAGTTCGGTACAAAGGGCGTGGAACATGATGGCGAGTGGCTCGGTTTCGATGCGCTTCCGGAACGCTGTGTCGAAGCGATCCGCAAGCGTTCGACACCAATTCCTGGTGTGGAAGCGCCGTCGCCGGTCAACCCGCTGTTGCTTCGCCCGGGCGATGCAGTGTCTTTCGCCCGATCGAAAGCATCGGTGACAAGGCCCGGGGAGCATCGGTGGCCGTGGGCGTGAACCGCGGCGGATTCAAGGAGGAGACTTGCCATGAATACTTATCAGTTGACCGAGTCAAACCGCCGGCTCTTCGATGAGACAGGCTTCCTCGTCATCGAAGGCGCGCTCTCAAAGAGCGAATTGAACAAACTCAATGCAGCCGTCGACGGCTTGTATCGAAGAAATCAGCGGGATCGTATGACCGGCCGGATGGAACTCCGGAACTGCGTGGCGAAACACCCCTCGCTCCTCGCCATGTCGGACCATCGCAAACTGTTACCCACGATTGTGGATTTGCTGGGGCCTGACATAAAACTACGCACTTCCGAGCTGGATGTGCGGCCTCCGATCACGCCCTCAATGATTGAGGGCAAGACAGCGCGAAACCGCTGGGGCGAGCCGGAGCAATGGCATATCGACGGACCTCTTTCCTGCTATCCGGATGTGAACGGGATTGTTCCCATGATGGAAGTCAGGGCGGGTTACTTTCTGACCGACCTCACCGCGAAAGATGCCGGCCAGTTATGCGTCGTCCCCGGCAGCCATCGGTTCAACTTTCATGCGCTCGAAGATCCCTCGCTCACCGTACCTCCGGAAGCTGTTTTCCGTGTCGAGGTCCCGGCGGGCTCGGCCGTTTTATTTCGCACCGGCGTGTGGCACTGCGCCACGCCGAATCTGTCCAGCGTGACGCGCAAAGTTCTCTACTACGCCTATACGTACAGGTGGGTGCAGGCAAGCGATCACGTGCGTCAAAGCCGTGCGCTGCTGGCACAATGCAATTCCTTGCAGCGGCAGCTGCTGGGAGGCTTGCCGGAAGGGCGTCATCCGCTGGGAGACAGGGCCAGAACCACACCTTGCCACCATACCTGGTTTACAAGGCCGGAAGACATACCCCTGCTGACATGGAGGCAACAGCTTCGGCAGCCAGGACCTTATGGCACGCGGGCAATGATTGGCGCAGGACAATGATGCGCTCCGTGTAGCCACTTATAACGATCTCGCTTAGACCATCGGAACGCGTTCGCACACTGGTGTGTGCTCGTTAGTTTGCACGTAAAACAAGCACGCAGTCTTACTGCGTCAAATCGAAAGGAGACAATAAATGCCAAAGAAAGCCGGGGCCGACAAAGCCCCCTCGAAAGTGATGGAGACGTTGTCGAATGCCGTCAATATGTTTCAGGTTCCGAACCTGAACATGCTGGCCACCGACACTGGCCTGCCATTCGAGAACAATCTTGCTTTCAGCAAGAGCAAGAATGGCAAATCGTCGGACAAACGCGGCCGCGCGCCGGTCTCGACGATTATGTGCCCCTGGTAGACAGCAAAAGGCCGGAGGAGCGAAACAGTGCTCCTCCGGCACCTTCCTGGATGGTGAGTAAGATGTCCGTTATTGCAACGAATTCTTTTTATTCCGCAGTGCGGAACGATCCGTCGCCTCTGAGCAAAACCGGCGGAGGTTATCGGTCCTGCGCTCCCGGAGAGACTGTCGATCGTCTGGTGCCGCGACAACGGGAATTTGGCATTACACGTCTCGCCAATATTACCGGGCTCGACCGCATCGGCATCCCGGTATGGATCGCCGTTCGACCCAATTCGCGCTCACTCTCCCTGTCGCAGGGAAAGGGCCTCACCCATGAGGCGGCGCGCGCTTCCGCGTTATGCGAGTCGATCGAGACGTTCTATGCGGAGCGCTGTGTGAATCCCTTGCGCATGGTGCGCTACGAGTCGCTGCGCGCCGAGGGAAACGTGACTGACGTGGAACGGTTGCCAATGGCTCGGCACGGTCTCTACAGCCACGAAGAATCGATTCCGTGGGTGGAGGGTGTCGATCTCATCCGCGGCAAGGGTGTCTGGGTTCCTTATGAGCTTGTACACGCCGACGCCACCGTACCGCGGCACCCCGGCAGCGGCTGCTTCGTCTTCAGCACCAATGGCCTCGCCTCCGGAAATACCGCGGCGGAGGCAGCCTTCCATGGCCTGTGCGAACTGGTTGAGCGCGATGCCATGGCTCTGTGGAAGATCCGGAGCGCTGAAGATCAGAAGCGGACACGAGTCTGCAATCGTTCCGTGAGTGATCCTGTCTGCGCAGGCCTGATTCAGCAACTCGACTCCGCTGAAATCGACGCGTTGATATGGGACGTCACCAGTGACGTCGGAGTCGCCGCTTTTCGAGTCCTGATCTACGATCGGTGGGCGCAGTCACAACTCGTATCTCTGCCCGTAGCCTTTGGGGCCGGTTGCCATCCCGAACGAGGCATCGCGCTCACACGCGCGCTCACCGAAGCGGCGCAGAGCCGGCTTACGGCTATCTCCGGCGCACGCGATGACTTCTCGCGACGCGCATACACACAGGCCGCCATGCCGGCGGAAGTTGCCGCGGAGTATATTCGCCTTGCGCAGGAGGATGGTGAACGCAGGTGGGAGAGAATACCCGACCAGACGTTTGACTGCATCAGTCAGAGCCTGAGCTGGCTGCTGGAACAACTTGACCACCAGGGAATTCAGCAGGTTTGCGCGGTGCCGGTTTCGCCCGAAAACGCGCCGCTGCACGTCGTCCGCACCCTGGCCGTCGGACTCGAAGGACCGTCCTCATCGCCTTCCTGGACACCCGGCGCGAGAGCGAGCAACGCACGGAGGATTGCCGCGTGAAAACCATCGTGTTCCTTGGCCCGACGCTGCCGGTGGAAACTGCCCGCCAGTATCTCGATGCCACTTTCCTGCCGCCCGTCGAACAGGGCGATGTTCTGCGGGCGCTGAAACAGAAGCCTCGCGCCATCGGCATCATAGACGGCTACTACCAGAGCGTGCCGTCGGTCTGGCACAAAGAGATTCTCACTGCCCTCGCGGAAGGCGTATATGTCGCGGGTGCTTCCAGCATGGGCGCACTTCGCGCGGCGGAGTTGGCGGATTTCGGCATGGTTGGCATCGGCGACGTCTTTCAACGATTCCGCTCCGGGGAGTACACCGATGACGACGAGGTCGCGATCGTTCATGCCTCTGCCGAACAGGGTTACCGCGCTCTGTCGGAAGCCATGGTGGACATTCGCGATCTGTGCGCGCGCGCGATACGAACCGGCGGCATCGCGCCGGATGAAGCCGACGGGCTGGTGCGTATCGCGAAGGCAATGCACTTCAGCCAGCGGCACTGGGAGGCGATTCTTGCGGGGGCTCGCGCGGAAGGCATGGCGGACCATGTCGCCATGCGCATCGAGGCGCTTCGCGTCTCGACTCCACACGGCGCCAAGGAGCGGGATGCGATCACTCTGCTGCAACACCTCGCTTCGCCTGATCTGAAGTCGCAGCGGCATGAGCCGGCAAGGTTGAAAGTCGAGCAGACGGTCTTTCTGTCCGACCTGAAACAACAAGTGAGGCGCGAGTCCGCGCCCGAACCGGAGCAGGCCCCCGGCACGGACTTGAATGTTGCCCGCAAAAAAGTTCTGCTTGGAATGCTCGCCAATCGGGAAGCGGTTCGCCGTGGTCTGATCATCGGCTCGGAAGACGTGAAAGAGATGACCGACTGGTTTCGGGGGACCTATTCACTCGCGGACGAAGATCGTTTCGCTGACTGGGCCGCCACCCACGCCCTCGAGGAACATGAATTCGATTACGCGATGCGCCGGTTCACCGGAGTGGTCCGGGTGGAAGAGGCTGCCGGCACCGATATTGACCGCGAACTCGATACTTATCTGAAGGTCTATTCAGCGGCTTCAGAGAATCATGATGACGCGCCCTCGTGGATTCAGCTGAACATTTCGCTCGGCCGCGGCGCCTGCGACGCCGAGTCATCTGCCCGCGCGTTGTTCGGCGAACTGCTGCCGCTCATCGCGCGCTGGCGGAAAAGCGGAGTGGTTCGCAGAATCCATTTCGTTCGCAAGACGCCCGACATCCGGTTGCGATGCGAGGCCGTTGCGCCGGATCGGCACTTGTTCCCGCAGTTGGGACGTCTCTTCGAAAGATTGTACGCGGCCGGCATCGTGGCCGCGGCATTTCGCAGTGTGTACGAACCGGAAACACGCATATTCGGCGGGCCTGAGGCGATGGATGCGGCCCACGAATACTTCCATTACGACAGCATCCAATGGATGGCCTGGGATCAGTTCCGGACACGTGAGCAGCGCGTGTCTCCGGAACAACTGGCGACGGCCGTCATGAATGATCTGTTCGAGAAGGCTCTCGGCTGTGGTGGCGAGGTCTGGGACGTTTGGCGCAATTTAGGCGATATGACGCGCACGGCCAGGCCGCTCAGCGAACACCTGGTCATCGAATGCCAATCGCTGCCGGAGTTGATGCCGGATGCAAGCCCTTCAATGCAAGTCGTCCTGAAACGCTATGCGAGGGCGAACCGTCTCCTCGCCGATTGTTTGAATCACATCCGGGAAAGGGGCCGGCTGCAGGTGGGGCTGCGGTCCCTGCTGCCGATGATCGCCATGTTCCACTGCAATCGCCTGGGTCTGGATGGCCCGAAACAATATGCGATTGCGGAACGCGCCGCGGCCGCATGGAATCCCCATCGGAATCTCATGCCTCACGATCAGCGAGAACCGCGGTTGGCCACGTCCGGGCCGGATCGCGAGCCAGCCAGCCGTAGCGCCGTGCATAGAGCCGCGGGTTGAAATATGCGACGACAGCAACATCCCGCGGGTTCCGCTGCAGGGCGACATAACTGTGTATCCCCTCCTCCCGCGATAAGGGCGCATCCGCCATAGCGCGAACACAGGCCGTATAAGCTGCAATCGGCATCTCAAGAGCTCGGAGCAAACGGCAGGTGCGCCGTTCTGCCGCCAGATCGCTTGAGACACCGGGGAAGAAAGGAATGGAGAGTGCAGTCCTCGAAGGACGGTCGTCGCCGGCCTCGTTGAACTGATAAGTGAGGAATACGGGCCGGCTGTTTTCCGGCACCGCGGGCTTTCCAAGAATGTCCCACATCATTTTGACGTCGTTCGGATCTGCAGTGGCTGAAACGGAATAGAGGCGCGTAATGTGCGCGAGATCGGCATGCATGGGCCGCAGATACAGCTTCAGGCGGGTGACCGGAGTGAGATCCAGTGCGAACAGTTCGATGCGGTCGGCCGGACCCAGCGTTTTCCGCAATTCATTCCAGGGGCGGCTGTATCCCAGCCGGTGGAACGCCTCATCGACAAGAGAGACTGCGCGCTCGGGACCTTTAGCCATGGCATTGAAGTACATCTTGAACGCGGGCTGGTCGTCGAGTTCGATCGCGTGCCCCATGCATAGATGCATGTTCGGATCTTCGGGAACGAAAATGTCTTCCAACTCCAATGCTTGTTCGATCGAGGCGCCCCAACGCCGGCCCAGGGTGCGAGTCATACGGCATCCCGCTTCCCAATATGCGCGTGGCGACGCGGGGTCGCCCTGCGGCTCAAACAACACGCGCAGACGCGGCGCCCCCCGCCTCGAAAATACGACCGAGAACTCGGTGGGAGTGCTGTCATCCGTCAGGCCAGACCAGCGCGGCTCCGCTTCCGGCGGACGCAGTCCCGATTCTTTCCACATTTCGCGAAAGAGATCTACGGCGCCGGCTGCGCGATCTTTTTGGCCAATCGCGTCACAGAGGCCGGCTAGTTTATCCTCCACGGTTTTGCCGATTAATTGTTGTTTTGTACCTGCTGGCATAAGTCTTTTCCCCGTTCAATATAACTCCGCCGGCTCGAAAACGAGCCCGCTAAAACGCGCTGTAGCGGAAAGACTGTATCGATGAAAACATCCGCTCTGGCGCCGTTGATCTTTCGCATTGCTGCCTGGCCCGCGGATGCGGTCGAGCCATTGCGGTCGGCATCCTTCGCATCCGCAGTGGATCGAGCCCTTGCGACACAGGACGCAATCCGCGCCCGCGGCGACGAGTTGTCGGCACTGCTCTACGCGGAAGTCCCCCGCCTCGACGCCGAGCAGCGCCGTATCGCATTACGTTTACGCCGGGCGCTCCATCGCAACACCGATCCGGTGAACGCCTCCGATCTGCAGGCGCTTCGCCTGTCTTCCGTTCTGGAAGCGAGTCTTCTGTCAGATGACGTCGAACGCCACTGCTTGCAGGAGCACTTCAAAGCCCTTCGCATCCGCTACGATGCCACACTGCAATGCGAGCTGAAGGAACTGTCGCGGATTGCCGGCGAGGCGAAGTTCCGACGGGCGCTGATCGTCGCGAGCCCCGGGACTTCCAATGCCTGGGAACAAGTCTTACAGAAGGGAGGCATACCCGACAGCTGGCGTCTGAGAACCACTCTGCTGCAATATCTAATGCGTGCGGCCGGACGTGCCACCCCGAACGGTCTTTGGGCAGGAGTCGCAATGGAAGCGCCGTATCATGCCAAAGAGCCCATAGCGATTCGGCCCGCGCCTTTCAGGGTCTTCGTCAAACCGGACCTCAACGTCTTCTTCGAACTATTCACGGCTGCCGCCTCTGCGCTCCACTACCGGAGAAGCGTCTACCTGCGCTGGAACCCAACCCTGACGGAATTCGGCGAGGGCGAGTATGCCTGGGCTCACTTGCAGGAAGACACATGGGTCATGGAACGGACCTCCAACGATCCTGATATCGCCTCACTTCAAGCTGTGTTCGGCCATTCCGAACACGCGAGCTTTGACGAACTACTCAACCGGTCGCAACTCGCCGAACAGACGTTACACCGTCTCTACGATACCGGCGTTCTTTGCGCGCAATGCGACCGGGAGGGGGTTTACGAAAATCCCTGTGCAGCCTTGCAGGCGCTCCTCCCGTGCTTGGTGCCGGAGGAACAGCCGGTTTGGTCCGCGGCCATCACGGAACTGTTCGAAATCTGCGGAGAACTCGAGAAGCCCGACGGCGAACTGGAAATCGGCCACCTCAGGATCGGCATCGCGCGCGCGCGGCAAGTCGTCAATTTACTCCGCGCCCGTTATGATCTCGAGCCTTACTCTGGCGATCGAGGTGTACTTTGCTTCGATCACCTCGCCCCTTTCGAGATCAGCGTCTCGGAAGAGTTACGCCACGGCATTGCTGACGCAGTGCGAAAGTATTGGCATTTCGACCGCGGCGGTACGGGAGAGCTGTTGAGCCGGCGCGCGCGGGCGGCTCACGCATCCTGCGAGGCCGCGGATGGCGCTCTCGCTCTGGCCGGCATTTCCGTCGAGCGGGCGGAAAATACAACCGACCCGAATATCGAAGAACAATACGGGATTCTGCTCGACGAATGGACGAGGGATCTTGAGCCGTCGGCGAGCGCGTCTGTTCATGAGGTCGGTCTTGCGTACCCTGAAGTCGTCTCTCCCATGGGCCCGGGTGCTGCCCTGGTCGTCCCCGGCATCACTCCGCAGGGCCTTTCATTCCGGATCGGAAGCATCGGACCGGACAGCGGCGTCTTCTACGGGCGCTTCCACCATCTCTTTGCCGCCACAGGAAAACGCAGTTTCTGTAATTGGATGGCGCAATCGAAAGCACTCGCCGAAACGCAGGGAGTACTGCTCGCCGATATAGCCGTTAGAGGTGCGTATGACCGCAACACTGCGCTTCGCCCTCGTATCGGGAACAGAATACTCGATCCTTTATCAGCAGAGTCGACGGGCATCGTCGTCCGTTTCGAAGGCGAGTGCCGCGCGGTGCTGCGCGATCACGACGGCCGGCGTGTCTTCCCAGTCCTGCATTCAGCCGTGGAAACCTCCAGCGCGGATCCCTGGAGCCAGTGGCTTGCCGCCGTAGAAGCCAACGCTGGAAGGCCGAGCCTGCGGGTTCCGCAGCCGCCGCTCGCGCGGGAACTGGACACGTGGAAACACTGTCCGCGCCTGACCCTCGGTCCGACGACGGTCATCGCGCCCGAACGATGGGGATGCCCGGCGGAAACGATGGAACTGTTGTGCCGCACGAATGGGTTCGACCGTTTCGTTGCGTGGCGGAAATGGGTTCGACAGGCAGGCATACCGGACCGCACGTATGCGCAGTACGGGACAACGGGAACCGAGACGCTGCTGCTTTCCGACAGCCTCCTGGCTGTTGAAGTCCTGGGCCGCGGATTATCCCAAACCGATTCCCCGCTTCGTCTGCAGGAGATGTTCTTTGGAGAAAAAGGGCTGTGGCTGCGCGACGACCAGGGCCGAAAATACATGGCCGAGATAGCACTGGCATGGCCGGCGGATAAAGATTTCTGGAGGTGCTGATGCGCAAAGCGGCTCTCAACTTATGCAAGCTTCGCAAGACATACCGCAATACGATCGCGGTGAACGATCTCGATCTGACCGTCTGGCAGGGGGAGTGCTTCGGGCTGCTTGGCCCGAACGGAGCCGGAAAAACCACGACCATCGAAATCTGCGAAGGATTGACGGCTGCAGATTCCGGCACCGTCGAAGTGCTAGGCATGAGCTGGAATGGGCGGAACCGGCAATTGCGTGAGCGGCTGGGCATCCAGCTTCAGGAGACCTGCCTTTCCGAGAAACTCACGGTGATTGAAACTCTGCGGATGTTTTCCAGTTTCTATCGGAGACCGCTGGATGTGACGGACGTTATCGCATTGCTTCAACTCGGCGATAAGAAGAACGCCCGCGTCGGCATACTCTCCGGCGGACAGAAACAGCGGCTGGCGCTTGGGTGCGCACTGGTTGGTGATCCCGACCTTCTCTTTCTCGATGAGCCGACCACGGGCCTCGACCCCCAGGCGCGCCATCAGCTTTGGGCACTCATCGAACGTCTCAAACAGGGAGGCCGCACCATTGTCCTCACGACCCACCACATGGAAGAAGCCGAACGGTTGTGCGACCGCGTAGCCATCATGGACCACGGTAGGATAATCGCTCTGGGATCGCCCGCGGAGCTCATCAATTCCGCAGGCGCGGAACATGTGATCGAATATTCGTTCAGCGGCTCGCCCGCAACCGTGCGCATGCAGGCCCGCGAGTTGCATCTGGCGCTTCCGGCGATTCTGGATCAGGTAAGCAGCCAGGGATTTCGCCTGACAGACCTTCGTACCCAATCCGCGACGCTGGAGGATGTCTTCATGACGTTGACTGGCCGGAGTCTGCGCGATGAGTGAACACGCAACTGCCGCGGGGTTGAATCCGCTGGCCTCCGCGCTGAAGGGAGGCAACGCTCGCTCCCTGATGTGCCATCCGCTCGTGCAGTTGGTATCGGTCCGGATGCGCGAATTTGTCCGCGAGCCGGAAGCACTTTTCTGGAGCTTCGCGTTTCCGATTCTCCTGGCGGGCGGACTCGGTCTCGCTTTCCACAATAGTGGGGGCGAGGTCCTGAAGGTCGCCGTCGTCTCGGCCCCCACTGCCGCGTGGCTGCGGCCGGAGAAATCGCTCGATGTCGCTCAAATGTCGCCCGCGGCGGCCGAACAAGCGTTGCGTACCGGGAAGGTCGCTCTGCTGGTGAGTTCCGATCCTGAAGGTCGAATCCTGTATCGGTACGACGACACAAATCCGGAGGGGAGACTGGCGCGGCTACTGGCCGACCGCGCGGCCCGGAGCGTCGAGCGCGGCACAAATGCGATCACAGCTCGTGATCAGATTCTTCGCGAGCCGGGTTCTCGTTATATCGACTTCCTCATCCCCGGCCTCCTCGGCATGACCCTTATGGGCAGTTCGATGTGGGGAATGGGCTTCGCCATCGTGGATGCGCGCCGGAGAAAACTTCTTCGGCTGCTGACAGCCACACCGATGCCGCGTAGCTCCTGGCTGCTCTCGTTCGCTCTCTCGCAACTCGTCATTCTGGCGGCGGAGGTTCTGGTGCTGCTCTCCTTCGGAACTCTTTTTTTTCACGTCCCAATGCGCGGTGCTGTAGCAAGCCTGACTGTCGTGTGTGTGCTCGGCAATCTATGTTTCAGTGGTATCGGTTTGCTGATCGGCGCCCGTGCTCAAACAGTCCAGGGAGCGTCGGGCCTGATGAACGTGGTGATGATGCCCATGTGGATCTGTTCCGGTGTCTTCTTCTCGGCGCAGCGCTTTCCCGAAACGCTACAGCCGTTTCTTCGCGCACTGCCGTTAACGGCGCTGATTGACGCGCTGCGAATGAACCTGCTCGAAGGCGCGGGCCTGCGGCAATCCTTCGTGCAACTGACGTGGTTAACCGTGACCTTCATGGTGTCCTTCGGATTGGCTATAAAAATATTCAAATGGCGATAAGGCCCACTGTGTACCCCGGTCGAAGGCGCCTGAGCAGTCACTTGGTTAAAGCGGTGGCCTGGACTGGTCCCCATTTTTGAGACAAACGGTTAAGACTCATTTTTCAGCGAATGGAGAATTGAGCATGGGATTGTCACGCAGGCAGTTCACGCAGGAGTTTAAACTGGCCGCTGTGCGACGGCTGGAACAAGGGGTATCG
>DATAZF010000164.1:0-23651 GCA_036272235.1 Bryobacteraceae bacterium
CGAATACAAACGCTCGTCGCCATCCACGACCGAGATCAGCACCAGTCCGTTCGCAAGCCTGGTTGCCGTGTCGATCGAAGCCTCCAACCGCTTTTCGATTCCCGGCTTGACCAGCAGCCGGTCGACGATGACCTCGATCGTGTGGTTACGGCGCTTGTCGAGCGGGATGTCGTCTTCAAGCGAGCGAATGACCCCGTCGATGCGCGCCTTAAGCAAGCCCTGGCGCGCCAGCTTCTCCAGATCTTTTTTGAATTCGCCCTTGCGCCCGCGCACAATCGGCGCCATCACAAGAATACGGTCCTCCGGCCGGAGCGACAGCACATGTTTGAGGATCTGTTCCGTCGTCTGCCGCGAAATTTCGCTACCGCACACAGGGCAGTGGGGGATACCCACCGACGAGTACAACAGGCGCAGGTAATCGTAGATTTCGGTGATTGTGCCCACCGTGCTGCGCGGACTTCGTCCCGTCGTTTTTTGATCGATCGAGATCGACGGGCTCAACCCGTCGATCGAGTCGACATCCGGACGCTCCATCTGGTCGAGGAACTGGCGTGCGAAAGTCGAGAGCGTCTCGACATACCGGCGCTGCCCCTCGGCGTAAATCGTGTCGAAAGCCAGCGACGACTTCCCGGAGCCACTGAGTCCCGTGACAACAGTGAGAGTATTTCGCGGAATCTTGAGGCTGATATTCTTTAAATTATGTTGACGCGCTCCTGAAACTGTGATTTCTCTAACCATTTAGTGTTCTCTGCGTAGACATAAGCGTGTCAAACATTCCAATCAGGGAAATCTCAAGAACCGCTCGAATCAACCATGCCAGCCTGCGATAAATGCGGCCAGGAAAGCTCTCGATGTCGTCGGACGCTGTTGCGAAAACTCGTCTCCCGGGCGTCGTTCCACTGTAACCATTGCGGCGCAAACTCAAACTTTTACCGGCCTCTGTTCGCCGCTTTCCAGCGCGGGTGCCGATGCCCCCTGTGCCACAATCCGGTTTTAACAAGACTCGCCCGGGCGGACAAGCTGGATCGCATGAGCACAAACCCCCTGCGGCGGTCGCTCCGAGTTCTCGGAATTCCCCTCTACCACTGTAACTTCTGCCGATATCAGTTCCGGGACTGGCGCAGGCTCAATCCCCACCCTGACCGGAATTCAGTGTAGCCGCCAGCCTCAAGGCCCACAATACGACAATCGCAATATGTTGTTGAAGGCCGAAGAGCGCGACCGGGGCCAAAGGCTCGACAGCTTTCTGCACCGCAAGCTGCCGGAGTATAGCCGATCGCGATTGCAGACCTGGATCCGCGGCGGCCGTGTGCATGTGGATGGCGCGCCCGGCAAGCCCTCCACGCTTCTGCGGGGCTCCGAAGAGATTCGCGTGGAACCCGCGCATCTGGCCGCCCTTAAAGCGGAGCCTGAAGACATCCCGCTCACGGTCCTTTACGAGGATGCCGCCGTCGTCGTAATCGACAAACCGGCTGGCATGGTGGTACATGCCGGGGCCGGGATCCATGCAGGCACAGTTGTCAACGCGCTGCTGCATCGATTCAGCAGGCTGTCGGGAATAGGTGGCGATCTGCGTCCGGGCATTGTTCACCGCCTGGACCGTTTCACGACGGGCGTTCTGCTCGTGGCAAAAACCGATGCCGCGCATCGCGACCTCGCCGCGCAGTTCCAGGCACGCACAGTCGAAAAGATCTACCTCGCGCTGGTGGAAGGCGCACTCACCGGCTCAGGCCGCATTCAGAAGCCGATCGCGCGCGATCCGCGCAATCGCGCCCGCATGACCGCTCGTCTGGAAACCGGGCGCACCGCGCTGACCGATTGGAAGGTTCTCGAAAACTACACAGACTTCTCGCTGCTCGAAATCCACCTTGGCACGGGACGCACCCACCAGATCCGCGCACACATGGCGGCAGCCCGGCACCCCGTCGCTGGAGATCGCCTGTATGGGGCTAAGGCTTCGCTGTGGAACCGGTATTTCCTGCATGCGCACAGGCTGACATTCCGCAGCCCGTTAACCGGTGAAGATGTCCGGGTTGAATCACCCCTCCCCCCAGACCTCGTGGAGTGGAAGACCTCCCTCGAAGAACTGTAACGCCATCGATCCTGTCGCCGGTGGACTTACTGAAGCAGAGCCGGCCGCCAGGCGACCATCGAAACATTACCCCAAAAAACTGAACGCTCCACTGTTCGCGTCAGCGTCCTGACTCGCCCCCGCGCCATACAGCGATTGCAGCAGCGCGAGACCCGGGCTGGCGGGTGACTGGGATGCGTTGCCGTTCCCGAACAGCCCGCTGGTTTCCTGCAACTGCAGCGCCTGCAGACTGAGATCCACGAGATCCTGCGGTGACGCATTTTTGAGCGCGTCCTGCACCGACGGAGAGGCCAGGGCGGAAGCCAATGGGCCTGGTGAATTGCTCGGCAGCAAACCCGCCAGAGCGGCGGCCCCGGGATTCACCGGACTGATCGCACTCATCGTTCAACTTATCGGCAGGGATTCGCTCGTTCTCGAATCTTTTTTCAACCTGGGCGAAACTACTTCCTGGTATCTTTGCCGAGAATGTGCGATACGTCTTTGTTATTTTCCTGACAGATGTACTCCATCAGTTCTTCGCCCGGCTGGAGCGTCGAATGTCCATGCATCGTGAACGGCTTCGTGTACGCACCCGGATCGTCGATAGTCGCCGTGTATTCCAAATGCCCGAGGTCGGGCCGCGAGAACCGCTCGATCACATGCAACTGTTCGGTATGCGGATGCGCCGCGAAATCGAACCAGAACTTGTCGTTGAAGCCCACGCTGTCGATCACCAGCGTGTCTCCCTCCCAATGCCCGATCGAATCGCCATACCAGGTTGGATTCGGATCCTTCGGATGCTCTTTCCGGTTCATGAAGATTTGCCGGTAACTGTGAATGTTTCCCTCGAAGAGGAAAACGACCAGATCGGGACTCACCATGATGCGCCATGGATAAGGAGCCTGGCGCGGAACGCCCGTCGGCAGACAGTTGGCTTCCGGATCGTCCTTCGACATGCGTTCTTTCGTGACCTTCTCCGCCCAGGGCTGCAGCGGAAGCGTCTCACCTTTACCGAGCGACACTGAGATGTCATAGATGAACGTATGCTCGGGACTCCAGACGCCGGAAAGATCCGGCTTGCCGTCGGCGGTACGAGGCGTCTTTCCCGCTGGAACGGACTTCCGCGCTCCGCCTTCTCCATCCTGCGCGGCGGCAGGACCGACAGTAAACACCAGAAGCGCCATCACCGTTGCGGCGGTTATCGAACTCATTGTATTTTGCATATCGCTCTTTGCCTGCTGATATGGCAAAGAGTCTATCGGAAGGAACCGCGCTAATCAATCGCGGGAACTGCTTCTACGTGTCGATCGACTCGCGAATCAATTCGGCGAGCGCCGCTTCATTTATCCCCGTGCTGATAAACAACTCCTGCCGGGCCCCGTTGGCGAGCGCGATCGCCTTCCACCCGTTCTGCGTTGGCACCGTGATCCGAATCTTCACGACGCCCTTCGCATCCCGCACCGGCCGGATGACGCCGGGTATGATCGACCGGATCTCATCCCGTTTCACCAGGCGGTCGAGCACAGGCCGCAGATCTTCGAGAATGCTGTGCTCTATTTTCAGCTTTCCTTTGCCGGTGCGCAGCCGGAAGCTCATGCAAACCAGCTTCGTACACTAGGTAGGTGACCCACAAGATCACCTTGATTCCAGGGGATGGAATTGGACCCGAAGTAGCCGACGCCACCGCTCGCGTTGTGGAAGCAGCCGGTGTTGCAGTTGACTGGGAGCGCGTCGATGCCGGCGTCGCCGCCGAAAAAGCCACCGGCCAGTATCTTCCCGAAGCAGTTTTCGAATCGCTTGCCAGAACCCACGTCGGCCTCAAAGGCCCTGTGGGCACCCCTGTCGCCAGCGGACATTCCAGCGTCAACGTCGCGCTCCGCAAGCGTCTGCACCTTTATGTGAATTTCCGCCCCGTGCGCATGCTGCCCGGCCTGAAAACGCGCTTTTCCGACCTCGACATCGACCTCGTCATCTTCCGCGAGAATACAGAGGACCTCTACGCCGGCATCGAGCACGAAGTTGCCGCCGGCGTGATGGAGAGCCTGAAGGTCATCACGAAAACCGCCTCCACCAACATCGCCAGGGCGGCTTTCGAATTC
The DNA here is from genome assembly GCA_036272235.1 of Bryobacteraceae bacterium. GTDB lineage: Bacteria > Acidobacteriota > Terriglobia > Bryobacterales > Bryobacteraceae > BOG-234. Next base: position 4,171 of record DATAZF010000164.1, read on the forward strand.
GCCGAACGGGAAGGACGCGCCAAAGTCGCCGCCATCCACAAGGCCAACATCATGAAGCTCACCGACGGCCTGTTCCTCCGCTGCTGCCGCGAAGTCGCCGCCGGGTTCCCGGAAATCGAATACGGAGAGCTTATCGTCGACAACGCCTGCATGCAGCTGGTGATGCGCCCCGAGACCTTCGATGTCCTCGTGCTGCCCAACCTCTACGGCGACATCGTCTCCGACCTCACCGCCGGACTGGTCGGCGGACTCGGCATCGTCCCCGGCGCCAACCTCGGCGATGAATGCGCCGTCTTCGAAGCTGTCCACGGGTCCGCTCCGGACATCGCGGGCAAAGGCTTCGCCAATCCGACAGCGCTGATCCAATCCGCGCGGCTCATGCTCGCCCACATCGGCGAGCGCGATGCCGCCGTACGAGTTCAGAAAGCCCTCGAAGCCGTCTATCGCGAAGGCTCCCATCTCACGCGCGACGTCGGGGGCGTGGCCGGCACGAAGGAATTTACCGAGGCTGTGATCGCGAAGTTGTAAACGTCCGGCGATCGCCGAGCTTGAAACTCACGGTCCACCGACGAAGCGATTGGAAGAGCCTCGATCGCTTCGACGGCCGGGATCGCACACCCCCAATAAACCGCAAGCCACCTTCGGCCCGGTAGTCGAACCGGGCCGCGGGAAGACAAAAGAAGATGAATGAAACCGGACCCGTGCCGGCGCTTCTTACTGGAAGTGCTGGACGGCTACCACCAGACCGCCGAAAATAAGCACCGATACGGCGGAGATTGTGAGATACAGGATCAGCCGTTCCTTCGTGCTGGATTGGCCCTTTTCGTCGCGTTTGATTTGCTCGTCAAGACTCTCGAACATGGTTCAAACCTCGACGAGCATCTTACCCCCGCCGCGTCCCAAAGGGAAGGGGGCAAATATCCGCTACTTTATCTATTCTTGATGTCAACGGGCGCGACCACTTCGGCAGCTTTACTTCGCCAGCGGCTGGGCCACGTTCACCGTAGTCGCCTTATCCGCCATGGCCACTGACCGTATCGCATCCTTACTCGGCAGCACCGATGCATCCCAGCCGCCACCAATGGCCTTGACGAGGTCCACCGCGGCGACCATGCGCCGCTGCAGAATGGTGATGGCCTGCTGCTGATCGCTCAGAGCAATTTCCTCTGTAGTAATGACGTTCAGATAAGAGTCGGTGCCAGCTTTGTAACGATCGTTTTCGAGGGCCAGCGACTGGTTGGCCGCCGTCACCGCCTCCTGTTGCTGGGCCGCCTCTTCGGCGAGGTATCGCAGCGTCGAGAGGTCGTCTTCCACTTCCTGGAACGCCGCAAGAACGGTCTGACGATACGAAGCGACAGTGCCGTCGTACGAAGCTTGTGCCCCTTCCAGCGTGGCTCCGCGCCGCCCGAAATCGAAAAGCGTTTGCGACAGCCCCGGACCGGCGGACCATGTCCGGCTTGCGTATTTGAAAAGATTCTGCAGATTCGTGCTGATGAAACCGGCGCTGGCGGTGAGCGTCAACGTCGGATAATACGCGGTCTCAGCCACTCCGACATTGGCATTGGCGGCAGCCACCAGACGCTCGCTGGCGGCTATATCCGGACGCCGCTCCAGAAGTTGCGAGGGCAGCGCCATCGGTACTGGCGGTGGCGGCCCATTGATCTTGCCCGGCAGGATTTCAAGCGCCGCCGGCGCCTGCCCGATCAGCACCGCGATCGCATGCTGGAATTGCGAACGCGCCACGTTCAGCTCCGTCATCTGCGCCCGCGCGCCTGCCAACTGCGTCTGGGCCAGAGAAACGTCGGTCTTTGAGGCCACTCCGCCGTTGTACCGGTTGGTGGTCAGCTCAAGGTTCTTCGTGTAGTCCGCAATGGTCTGCGTCAGAATATCCTGCTGCATATACGACGCGGCCAGCTGGAAGTAATCTGTCGCCAGCAGACCCTGCGAACTCAGCCGGGTGTTCTCCAGATCCGCGGCGCTCACCTGTGCGTTGTCCGTCGCATTCTCCACCGCCAGTCGCACACGGCCCCACAAATCCGGCTCCCAGCTTGCCGAAATCGGCAGCGAGAAAGAAGACCCATAGCCCGTCACGCGATCCGTCTGAGTTACCGAGGGGCCCGCTCCGATGTTCGGATAATACCCGGAGCGCTGCAGGTTCACCAGCGCCCGCGCCTGCCGGAACTGCGCTTCCGCCTGTTTGACGCTCTGGTTGTTGAAATTGACCTGCTCTTCCAGCTTGTTCAGTTCAGCATCGCCGAAGAGCTCCCACCAGTTGCCCTTGATCAGCTCATCGCTGGGCGTGGCGGTCTTCCATTGGTCGCTGGCCAGCATCTCTTTGAACGCAACAGGGGTCTGCGCGACTGCGGGGCGCTGATACTTCGGCCCGACGGTGCACGCGGAACAAAAAATGATTGAACAGCCGATCGAAGAGAAGATGGCTGTCTTCAAGGAACTCGTTTTCAATCCGCGCCCTCCGCGGCTCCGCCGGGAATAAAGAATCCAGGCCGGTTGCTGAATTGCTGCCGGCGGCTGAAACGTTTGCTGAATCTGTCGAGATAGAGATAGATCACGGGAGTCGTAAATAATGTCAACATCTGGCTGACGATCAGGCCGCCGACAATGGCGATACCGAGCGGCTGGCGAAGTTCGGAACCAACACCGAATCCCAGCGCCATCGGCATGCCGCCCAGCAGTGCGCATGAAGTCGTCATCATAATTGGCCGGAAGCGCAGCAGGCACGCCTGATAAATGGAATCGCGCGGACTCATACCGGTCCGCTCCGCCGCCAGGGCAAAATCGATCATCATGATCGCGTTCTTCTTTACGATGCCGATCAGCAGGATGATTCCGATCATCGCGATAATCGACAACTCCGTCTTGAAGAGAACGAGCGCGATCAGCGCGCCCACGCCTGCCGAAGGCAAAGTGGAAATAATCGTCAGCGGATGGATCAGGCTTTCGTAGAGAATGCCAAGCACAATGTAGACCGCGAGCAGCGCCGTCAGGATGAGAATGGGCTGGCTGGAGAGGGAATCCTGGAACGCCTGCGCGGTGCCTGCGAATTTGCCGGTGATACTGACCGGAAGCCCCATTTCGACTTCAGCCCCGTTAATGGCATTCACAGCATCGTTGAGCGAGACTCCATCCACGAGATTGAAGGAGAACGTGGTCGCCGGGAACTGCCCCTGGTGGGGCAACTGGATCGGCGTAATCCCCTGGCTGAAATGCGCAAACGTGGAGAGAGGCACCGAGAGGCCGCGCGGGGTCTGAACGTAAATTTCTTTCAGGAAGTCGGGACTCTCCCACCACTGCTGCTCGAGCGCCAGCACCACGTGATACTGATTGATCGCCTTGTACATCGTCGACACCTGGCGCTGGCCGAACGAGTCGTAAAGCGCGCTGTCTACCGCCTGCGCGGTCAGACCCAGACGCGAAGCCGTATCACGGTCGACGATTACGTTCGAGGACAGCCCCGAATTCTGCTGGTCGGAGCTCACATCTACAATCTGCGGCAGATTCGAAAGCCTGTCGAGGACGCGCGGGCCCCAGAGCGCGAGCAGCGCGAGGTCCTGCGTCTGCAGCGTGTATTGATACTGCGCGTTTCCCTGACGGCCGCCGATGCGAAGATCCTGCTGCGATTGCAGAAACAGGTTCGCGCCCGGCATGCCCGAAGTCTTGTTGCGAATACGCGTGATGATCTGGTCGGGTGTGACGTTGCGCTTTTCCTTGAGCTGCACGAAGATCTGCGCCGAAGTGGAGCCGCCGCCATTCCCGCCGGCCGTGATGCCGATCGTATCCACGTCCGGATCGGCACGCACCTGCTCTTCGTACCACTTTGCCTTCTCGACCAGCGCCTGATACGAGATATGCTGCTGTCCCTGCACCTGCCCGTAAAGGCGCCCCGTATCCTGCTGGGGGAAAAATCCCTTGGGAATCTTGACGTAGAGATAGCCGCTGACTCCCACTGTCAGCAACATGACGACCAGCACCGGCGCCGGGTGGTTCAGCACAGTCTGCAGGGCCGCCGCGTATGTCGAAATGATCCACTGGAAGAACTTTTCCGTCCAGTTATAGAGCCGCCCGTGTTTGTGGTTAACCTTGAGCAGCCGCGAACACATCATCGGCGTGGCCGTGAGGGATATCGCCAGCGAAACGGCGATCGACACCGAGAGCACGATCGCAAACTCGCGGAAAAGGCGCCCTATGATGCCCGGCATCATCAGAATCGGAATGAACACGGCGATGAGAGAGATGCTCATCGAGAGCACCGTAAACCCGATTTCTTCCGCGCCGCGCAAAGCCGCTTTCATTGGCGTCATGCCATCTTCGATATGGCGCGTGATGTTTTCGATCACGACGATGGCGTCGTCGACGACAAATCCGGTGGCAATCGTCAGGCCCATCAGCGAGAGATTGTCGAGCGTGTAGCCGAGCAGATACATCGCGCCGAAAGTAGCGATTAAAGAAACCGGCACCGAAACGCTGGGAATAAAGGTCGCCCATCCGTTACGCAGAAATGTGAATACAACCAGGATCACGAGCGCGATCGAAATGAGCATGTTGCGCTGGGCGTCGCGCACGGAATCGCGGATGGTAGTAGTGCGATCGTTTTCGACGGTAAAGTTGACAGTCGGCGGCAGCGAAGCTTTGAAGCGCGGCAGAATGTCCTTGATCCGCTTCACTGTGTCAACAACGTTGGCGTTCGGCTGCCGGCTGATCTGGATCAGCACGGCGGGTTTGCCGTCGGCCATCCCGAGATTGCGCACGTCTTCGACCGAATCGATCACCCGGCCGAGGTCGGAAAGCCGCACTGGAGAGCCGTTGCGATAGACGACGATCAGGTCCCGGTAGTCCTTCGCTTCGAGCAACTGATCGCTGACGATCAGCGGTGTCGTTTCGACAGCGCTGTCGAGCGATCCTTTCGGCTTCAGCGCATTTGCATTGCCGAGGAAATTGCCGATCTGATCGAGCCCGACATTGTATTTGGAAACCGGCTGCGGATTCACTTCGACGCGCACGGCGGGCAGGGAACTTCCGCTCACCTGCACCTGGCCGACGCCCTGAATCTGCGCCAGCTTCTGCGCGAATACCGACGATGCCGTGTCGTACAACTGCGGCCGCGGCACAACCTCCGAGGTCAGCGCGAGGATCAGAATCGGCTGGTCTGCCGGATTTTGCTTCTTGTATGAGGGATTTCTGGGCAGATTGGACGGAAGATAGCCGCGGGCGGCGTTGATCGACGCCTGCACATCGCGCGCCGCCGAATTGATATCGCGGCTCAAATCGAACTGCAGTGTGACTTGCGCGCTTCCAACCGAACTGCGCGACGTCATCTCCGTAACTCCGGCGATGCGGGTAAACTGTTTCTCGAGCGGTGTGGCGACCGACGCAGCCATAACCTCCGGACTGGCTCCGGGAAGCTGGGCCGAAACGTTGATGGTCGGGAAGTCAACCTGCGGCAGCGCCGCGACGGGAAGCTGAAAGTACGCGATTCCACCCGCCAGCGAAAGCGCAAAAGTCAGCAGCGTCGTCGCAACCGGCCGCTCAATAAAGGGCTGCGAGATACTCACAGCTGCTTTCCTGCCCCCTCAAAAGGCCGGGAGAATCTCATGTCATCTCCGGCAGTGACAATTGTTCTTCGTGGCGCGCGCCACGCAAATTGGCGACCCACATGGCGATCCGTCCAAACCACAGATAGATTACGGGAGTCGTGAACAAAGTCAAAACCTGGCTGACCAGCAGGCCGCCGATAATACTGATGCCGAGGGGCTTGCGCAGCTCCGAACCGACGCCACTGCCGAAAGCCAGCGGGACGGCGCCCAGCAGCGCGGCCATGGTGGTCATCATGATCGGGCGGAAGCGCAGCAGACATGCCTGATAAATCGCTTCCTCCGGAGTCTTGCCTTCCTTGCGTTCGGCCTCGAGCGCAAAGTCGATCATCATGATGGCGTTTTTCTTCACAATACCTATCAGCAGGATGATGCCGATCAACGCAATGATGTCGAGGTCCTCGTGGAACAGGATCAGTGCCGCGATCGCGCCCACACCCGCTGACGGCAATGTCGACAGAATCGTAACCGGATGGATGTAGCTCTCATACAGCACGCCCAGGACGATGTAGACCGTCACGATCGCCGCCAGAATCAGCAGCGATTCGTTCGCCAGCGAATTCTCAAACGCGCGGGCCGTGCCCTGGAACGTCGGCTCCACGCTCGCCGGCATCCCGAGTTCCGTGGTTGCTTTCCGGATGCTGGCCACCGCCGCTCCGAGAGACGCATTGGGCGCCAGATTGAACGAAAGAGTCACCACCGGGAACTGCCCCTGGTGATTGATTGTGATCGGCGTCGGAACGCGTTTGAAGGTCGTGAACGAGCGCAGGGGCGCCTGCGAAATGGGCGCGGCGCCCGTTAACGCGGTATTCGTGCCCGCCAGTGCGATCGTCGAAGCGAGGTTCTGAGAGGCCGAACCGACCTGCACGTAGATATCCTTGAGTGCTTCGGCGTTCTGCTGCCATTGCGGCGCGGCTTCCAGAATCACGTGATACTGGTTTGCCTGCGTATAGATCGTCGAGACCTGCCGCTGTCCGAAGGCATCGTACAGCGCATCGTCGACGTTCTGCGGCGTGATGCCGAAACGGCCCGCGGTATCGCGGTCGATCACGACTTCGAGGCCGAGTCCGTTATTCTGCTGATCGCTCGCCACATCGCGCAGTTCGGGGATCTGCTTCAGCTTGTCAACAAGGCGCGGAATCCAAAGGTCAAGCGTGGCTTTCTCGGGCGCATCGAGCGCGTATTGATACTGCGTCCGGCTGATGCGGTCTTCAACAGTCAGATCCTGCACCGGCTGCATGTAAAGCGTGATGCCGGAAACCTGATTGAGGCTCCCCTGCAGGCGCCGGATCACATCCACGGCCGACGTACCTTTGCGCTGTTCCAGCGGCTTCAGAGTGATCTGAATACGCCCGCTGTTCATGGTTGTATTCTGTCCATCGACCCCGATGAACGACGTCAGATTCTCGACCGCGGGATCCTGCAGGATCACCTTCGCAAGTTGCTGCTGCTTTTGACCCATGGAGACGAACGAAATCGTCTCCGGCGCCTGCGAAATGCCGAGGATCACGCCCGTGTCCTGCACCGGAAAGAAGCCTTTGGGGACGACGATATAAAGGTACGTTGTAAGCGCCAGCGTGCCCACCGCGACCAGCAGCGTCATCGGCTGGTGTCGAAGCACGACCCGCACCATCTTGCCGTAGGTTTCGATCGTCTTGACGAAGCACCATTCCGACCAGCGGTAGAAGCGCCCCTGCTCGTGTTCCGGCTTGTGCTTGAGAATGCGCGCCGCCATCATTGGCGTCAAAGTCAGAGATACGAATGCCGAGAAAATAATCGTCACCGCGAGCGTCACGGCGAATTCGCGGAACAGCCGGCCGACGATATCCGCCATGAATAACAGCGGAATCAGCACGGCGATCAGGGACACCGTCAGCGAAACGATGGTGAAGCCGATTTCCGCCGAACCCTTGAGGGCAGCATCCATCGGGGAATCGCCCATTTCGAGATATCGCGAGATGTTCTCGATCATCACAATCGCGTCGTCGACGACGAAACCCGTCGAGATTGTAAGAGCCATCAGCGACAGGTTGTCGAGGCTGTAACCCAGCAGGTACATCACGGCGAAGGTGCCGACGAGCGATAAGGGCACGGCGATGCCAGGAATAATCGTCGCCGACAAACTGCGCAGGAACAGGAAGATCACCATCACGACCAGCGCGATGGTCAGCATCAATTCGAATTCGACGTCTTCAACCGAGGCGCGGATCGTTGTCGTCCGGTCGGTGATTACCTGCAGGTCGACACCCTGCGGCAGCGAAGACTTGATCTGCGGCAGCAGCGCTGTCACAGTATCGACGACGCCGATGATGTTGGTGCCGGGCTGCCGCTGAATATTCAGGACAATGGCAGGGTTCTCGTTCACCCACGCCTTCTTGCGATCGTCTTCGGCGCCGTCAATGATGTTCGCGACGTCGGTCAGACGGACGGGCGCGCCGTTTCGATAAGCGATGACGATCGGCCCATAATCAGCGCCGGACTGGAGTTGATCGTTGTCGTTGATGGTCCACGCCTGCGACGGGCCGTCGAAGTTGCCCTTCGCCTGGTTGACGTTTGCGCTCCCGAGCGCCGTCCGAAGCGTGTCGAGACTAAGCCCGTAGGACGCGAGCGCGACGGGGTTCGCCTGCACCCGCACCGCGGGACGCTGGCCACCGCTGATGCTGACGAGGCCCACGCCCCGGAGCTGCGAAATCCGCTGCGCCATCCGCGTTTCGGCCAGCTCTTCCACTTTCGGCAGAGGCAAAGTCTTCGATGTAATCGCAAGCGTCAGAATAGGCGCGTCAGCCGGATTGGTCTTGCTGTAAATCGGCGGCGTCGGTAGATTGGTCGGCAGAAACGTTCCCGACGCGTTGATGGAAGCCTGGACTTCCTGCTCGGCGATATCAATCGAAAGATCGAGCGAGAACTGGAGCGTGATCAGCGAACTGCCGAAGGAGCTGATCGAGGTCATCTGCGTCAGCCCCGGCACCTGCCCGAACTGCTTTTCGAGCGGCGCCGTGACGGCAGACGTCATTACCTCAGGGCCCGCGCCCGGATAAAACGTCTGAACCTGAATTGTGGGGTAGTCAACCTGGGGGAGCGCCGACACCGGCAACTGCCGGAAGGCGACGATACCAACCAGAACCACTCCGGCCATCATGAGCGAAGTCGCTACAGGCCGGAGGATGAAGATCCGGGAAGGACTCACTGCGGAGCGCCTCCGCCTTTCTTCTTGAACTGCCCTTTGTTGAAACCGCCCTTCTTTTGGCCGTCACCGGCATTCTGGCCGAAATTACCGCGGACCGCGTCGCCGACAGCCGCAGGCTGCCCGTCCGCGGGGCCACGTGCCGCGTCAGCCTGACCGCCCTGGCCGTTCGCGCCGCCATTGCCGCCTTTGTTACCCTTCTTGCCGCGGCCACCTTTGCCTGCCCGCAGACCGGAGGCCGCAATGGCTTCCAGTTCGCCCGGCTTGCGGATGCGCACCTCCGTGCCTTCATCCAGGCGGTCGGTGCCGTCGATAACTATCTGATCGCCTTCGTTAATGCCCGACTTGATCTCGGCGCTATCCTGATCCGTAATGCCTACCTGAACGGTCTTCAGATGCACCTTCGAGGTTTCAGGGTCGACAGTATAAACAAACGTCCCTTGTTGCCCGTTCTGTACGGCAACGAACGGCACCACCAGCTTCTGCTGCAAAGTATCGACTTTCAGCCGGATATTCACGAACTGCTGCGGGAAGAGCGCATTGTCTTTGTTCGCGAAGACGGCTTTGAGCTTCGATGTACCGGTGGTCGAATCGATCTGATTATCGACTGTCTGGAGCTCGCCGGTGGCAAGCTTCATCGAATTGTCCCGGTTGTAGGCGTCGACGGGGAGCTGAATACCGGCCCGGAGCTTCTGCATGACCGCCGGCAGATTGTCCTCGGGAATGGTGAAGAGCGCCGTAATCGGCTGCAGTTGCGTGATCACGATCATGCCGTTCTGGTCGGAAGCGTGAACGATATTACCGGGGTCCACCAGGCGCAACCCGACGGTGCCCGTAATCGGCGCCGGAACTTTGGCCCAGGTCAGATTCAGATTGGCACTGTCGATATTGGCCTGGTCGGTCTTGATATTTCCTTCGTATTGCGCAACGAGCGCCTTCTGAGTGTCGAGCTGCTGCTGGGGAATGGCGTCCTGTTTGAGCAGCGTTGTGTAGCGATCCAGGTCGAGCCTGGCGTTCGTCAGCAGAGCAGTGTCACGCGCCATCGTGCCCTGGGCCAGTTCCAGCTGCACTTGATACGGACGAGGGTCGATTTCAATGAGGATCTGACCCTGCTTGACGAGGTCGCCCTCGTTGAAATTCACTTTCATCAACTGCCCGTCGACCCGGGACTTCACCGTTACGGTGTAAAACGCGGTTACGTTCCCGAGACCGTTCAGGTAGACCGGAAGGTTGGCGCGCTTGACAGGCGTGGTGACGACCGGTATCGGCCCGTTGCCAGCATTACGACCGCCGCCCTTCCGGCCGCCTCTGCCCTGATTCTGCTGCGGAATGGCACCGGGCTGCCCGACCTTCCAAACCGTGTAGCCGGCGATTCCGGCGATGATCAAAAGAAGCAGAATCCAGATGATGCCGCGCTTCTTCGGTTTCCCGGACGCCGGGGGCTTTTGCGGAGGAGGCTCCAATATCTGGTGCCGGTGAATCTCCGGAAAATCCTTCAAATCTGTGGTTGTGGTGTTCGTCGTCATTCAGCCCGCATTTGGTCGTCGGTTATTTACAAGTGACTGTTTCGAAAGTCCTCAGGTAACGCGCGTGAGGTGGAGTTTCAAATTTTTACAAACTTACGTGGACGCGGGGGACGCTTCCCGACTGAAAACAATGGGGAAACCTTCGCCGTCCGCCGTCCTAATGATTATACTGCGATGCTTCCGCGCCGTCTCAGGAAAGGCGTTCGGAGGCAATCCAAAAAGATTTATCCCGCCTGCCAGCCGCGATCGGCGAGCCGGGGGGCGGCCACCGGTCACCTGTCAGACGCGGACCATATCAGACGTGGACCATCGGTCCTGGCGCCCCCGTCTGATTCGGGAATCTGAACGGACGCAATCACACGAAATTCGGACTGGTCTTCGGTGAGTTTTGACTCCACGAAATCGACGCCGGCGGCAAGGATTCCGTACTTCGTGTAATTGTCCCGGGAGGCGTAACCCTTTTCACAGAGATACCAAAGCGCGAAACCAAGCTCTTCGCGCGTAAACCCGCTGACGCACTCGAGATCGAGGATCGAAAGTCCGGGAAATTCGTGATCGGCGGTCCGCTTTCGATAGAGGAGGCATAGAACCGCCATGCGCCGGTTCTGTTCGCCCCGCAATCCCGCAAAAAAGTCTCGCGACCGCATATCGAAGCGGACGACGGCTTTGGAGTCGTTCAGCTCCGCGTTATACCGTTCGCGCTGGCGCGGGTCGGTGAGGATGCGGTGAGCCTCCGCAATCCGCAGGAAGATCTCCGCGTCGCCGGTTTTCTCGTTATCCGGATGGAAGCGTTTGGCGAGCGTGCGGTAGACGCGCTCGATGGTTTCGTTGTCAGAGCCCGCACTGAGCCGCAGGATTTCGTAATGATCGGGCGCCATCGGGTCATGCCCATTGGTGGAGGTCCTGGCCGTGAAATTCAAGCCAAGGACAAAGATGGTCCTGCGCCAGGTGCAGTGCTTCACCTGTGCCAATGCGGCGACTTCAAAGCTGGGTGCGCGCACGATCACATGCGCGAGGAGCGGTATCTGCTCAGGAGACTCGACTGCAACGCCTACATCGGAGAGGTTGATGGCGCGGCAAGCCTCGAAACGCTTCTCGCCCGCTTCCGTTTTCCAGATCAGCTCCACCGTATGATCAGCTTCTTTGCGGAGCTCGCTTCTGTTTTCAAATGGCACGGCGGTTTCCTCTTCTGATGGCCCTGGTCGACGGACCCTTCGTACTGTATTGATGATCCGATGCAGGGCGAATACGGTCAATCGGATCCGTACCATATCGATGGTTATGCTTTTTGGGCGAAAGTTAGCAGGGCGCGTGTTCCGGACAAACATCGCACTGGCGAGAATTACTCCATGTGAAAATGAAGATTGAAACGCCTCATCGCCGCTCCGCTGCTTTTTCTTGCCGCGTGCGGCAGCAGTCCTCAGTCCACGACCGAAGCGGTTGCTGCTCTTCCCGCGGCACATGTGGACGAGGCTACCGCGGGAACGGTCTCGGGACGCGTTCTTTTCGATGGCCCCGCCCCTGTCATGCCTGTGATCGACTTTTCTTCCAATCCGCAATGCGAAAGACAACATAAGACTCCGCAGAAAGCTGAAACTGTTGTTGTTAATTCGAACAAAACTTTGCGCAACGTCTTCATCTGGATCAAAGACGGACTGCCCAGGGCGCGATGGACTCCGCCCACCGAGACCGCCAAACTGGATCAACTGGGCTGCGTTTACGAACCGCATGTCCTCGGAATCATGGAAGGGCAAGAGCTCGAAATCCTGAACGACGACCCGGTGAACCACAATGTCCACGCCGAGAGTAAGGTAAATGCCGCGTGGAATGAATCGGAGGCGCCGCGCGCCGAACACAAGTTCAAGCGGTTCGATTCCGAGGAGATCCTGTTCCCGGTCACCTGCAGCGTTCATCCGTGGATGCGCAGCTACATCGGAGTGTCGCCGCATCCTTACTTCGCGGTCACTGGCAGCGATGGTTCGTTTACGCTGAAGAACGTTCCTCCCGGAACTTATACGATCGAGGCGGTGCATGAGAAGTATGGCCGCAAGGAAGGTAAAGTGACGCTCGCGCCGAACGGTTCCGCGACACTGGATTTCTCTTATGGCAGTTAACGGTTACAGGCCGGGGTTGCATCGCTGGTCGATGCTGCTCGCTTTCTGCACATTGCTGCTCGTGGTAGCGGGCGGCCTCGTGACCAGCCGTGACGCTGGACTTTCGGTACCGGACTGGCCGCTCTCGTACGGCAGGCTGATGCCGCCGATGGAGGGCGGAATCCTTTACGAACATGGCCACCGGATGGTGGCTACGACCGTCGGCCTGCTAACGATGGTTTCGATGATCTGGTTGTTTCGCGTGGAGAAAAGACGCTGGCTGCGATGGCTCGGCGTTATCGCTCTTGCCGCTGTGATTGCGCAAGGCGTGCTGGGTGGATTGACCGTGCTCCTGCTGCTGCCATGGTGGATTTCCACCGCGCACGCGTGCCTCGCGCAGCTCTTCTTCTCGACCACTGTCGCAATGGCGCTGTTCACTTCCGAATGGTGGCTGCGCGGGCCTTTGCCGATCGAAGAAGATTCGAAATATCCGATCCGGGACGTCTCGCTGGCAGCGCCGATCTGCGTGCTTGCGCAGCTGGCTCTCGGCGCTGCCGCGCGCCATAAGGCGATCGGTTCGATCTACCATATCTCCGCAGCTCCGGTTGTCACCGGCGTGATACTTTGGGTTGCGTTGCGAATCCTGCTTCATTACGCGGAAAATCGCGAGCTGCGTATGGCTTCGATCGCTCTCCTCGCCATCACTTTCTGCCAGGTTTTTCTGGGCATCGGAGCTTTCATGAGCCGCATCGCGACCGCCGATGCCATCCAGCCGATGCCGTTGATGGTCACGTTCACGGTTCTCCATGTCGCGGTCGGGGCGCTCACGATGGCGGCGAGCATTGTGCTTGCGATTCTCGTCAGGCGAAACGTTCCCGCGCCCGCGCGTGAGTTCGCGGGCACCCGCGTCACGGCTGTTTCTTAACGAATGCGGGATTACATCGCACTCACGAAGCCGCGCATCACGTGGCTCATCCTGATGAGCACCGGGGTGGGTTATTTCTACGGACTCAAGCCGGCGCCCGGCGAGCCAGCAGGTCCGATCAACTGGATGCTGCTCCTGCATACGCTGGTCGGCACGGGGCTGATCGCATCCGGCACCGCAGCTTTGAACCAGTGGTATGAACGCGACGCGGATTTGCTGATGCGGCGGACCGCAGGGCGTCCGCTTCCCGCAGGGAAGATGACGGCGCCGCGGGCGTTGTGGTTCGGGATTGTGCTGGCAGTTCTTGGCTTCGGCGAACTGGCGCTGGGCGCCAACATTCTGTCTGCTCTCCTCGGCGCGTTCACGCTGGGCAGCTATCTGTTTGTCTATACACCGCTGAAGCAGCGCTCACATCTGTCGACCGTCATCGGCGCTTTGCCGGGAGCGATGCCGCCGTTGATGGGCTATGCCGCGGCTCACGGATCGCTCACTCCCGAAGCCTGGACACTTTTCGCGATCCTCTTTATATGGCAGTTCCCGCATTTCCTCGCGATCGCCTGGATGTATCGCGAGGATTACGCGCGCGCGGGTATCCGAATGCTGCCAGTTGTCGAGCCGGATGGCATGTCGACCGGAAGGCAGATCATTCTTTATGCATCGACGCTGATTCCGGTGAGCTTGTTTCCGGTGCTGCTGGGGATGTCCGGGAAGATTTATCTGGTCGGTGCGTTGATCCTCGGCGGATGGTTTCTCTATACCGGGGTGCGGGTGGCGTTCGATCTGAGTAATGTACGGGCGCGCCGCGTGCTGCTCGCATCGGTGATCTATTTGCCGGTTATTTATGGGCTGATGATTTTCGATCGGCCGTCGTGGTGATGATGAAGAAAAAAATTGTTGGAACTGCATTATTCGCTGTCCTTTTGGCCGGATGCGCGCGGGAGAAACCTCTGCCGGTGTTGGGAGAGATCCCGCAGTTCGAGCTGCTCAATCAACAAGGACGCAAATTCGACCGCTCCGCACTCGACGGACACGTCTGGGTGGCGGATTTTATCTTTACCAATTGCGAGAGCTCGTGTCCGCGCATGAGCTCGAAGATGCATTCGATTCAGGGTGCGACGGCACCGGGAGTGCGGCTCGTTTCGTTCAGCGTGGACCCGGAGCGCGATACGCCGCACGCGCTCGAAGAGTACGGCAAAAAATATTCCGCCGACGAGCAGCGGTGGACCTTTCTCACCGGCAGCGCCACCACACTCGAAATGCTCGATCATGACGCGTTCAAGCTCGGCAACCTGAGCATGGACCACAGTACGCGCTTCGTGCTGGTCGACAAGAAGGGGCAGATACGCGGTTACTACGGTCTGTTCGACGGCGATGCGGTAACGCGGCTGGAAAAAGACGCGGCTCGCCTTGATAAAGAGCCGCTCGATAAAGAACAGGCCTAGGTGCCTTCCGTCATACCGGTCGTCCTGGCAGGCATCTGCGCCTTCCTGACTCTATTCGCGCCGCAGCCGATTCTCCCGATGCTCGCGGACGTTTTCCATGCGAGCAAGGTGGTGATCAGCATGACGGTTACGGCTTCCACCGTGGGTGTCGCGCTGGCTGCGCCCCTGATGGGTCAGATCGCCGACCGCGTGGGACGCAAGATGGTCATCGTGCTCTCGGCGTTGACACTGGGCGTCGCGACGCTGCTGACAGCCACTTCCGCCAGTCTGGGCATGCTTCTGTTCTGGCGCTTTGTGCAGGGCGTCGCGACGCCGGGAGTGTTTTCGGTCACCACCGCATATGTCCACGACGAATGGCCGGCGGCGCGTGCGGCATCCGCGATATCGGCGTACGTGAGCGGCACGATCGTGGGCGGTTTCAGTGGCCGCCTGATTTCCGGATTTACGGCCGAGCATTTCGGGTGGCGCCGGGCCTTCATTGTGCTCGGATGCATCAATCTGGCGATCGCGCTCTATCTGCAGACATGCTTGCCGGGCGGAAAGAAGTTCGCCCGTTCGGCAGCGCCAATGGGGTTCATGAGCGCCCTCGCCGATCATCTGCGGAACAGAGATCTGATCGCGGCTTACAGCGTCGGCTCGTGCGTGTTGTTCTCGCTGACGGCGTTGTTCACGTATGTGACCTTTCATCTCGCAGCGCCGCCGTTCCTGCTGGGCGCGGGAACGCTGGGATCGATCTTCGTGGTTTACCTGGTGGGTGCGGTCGTGACTCCGTTCGCGGGGCGTCGCATCGACCGAGACGGACACCGGGCGATGCTCGTGCGGGCTGCATTTATCGGAATGGCGGGGGCGCTCTTGTCGCTCGTCCCGAATTTGTGGGCTGTGATTGCGGGCCTCGCGATTTGCAGCACCGGTGTGTTTATCGCGCAGGCGGCCGCGACGAGCTTCGTCGGCGTCGCCGCCAAACGAAACCGGGCACTGGCGCTGGGGCTTTACGTCAGTTTTTATTACGGCGGCGGGAGCTTCGGCGGCACGGCCCCGGGCTGGCTGTGGCAGAGGTTCGGATGGTCCGGTTGCGTGGCGCTGGTAATGGTTGTGCAGATGACGGTCGCCACACTGGCGTGGACGATGTGGACTACGCATGGCGACCCCGGAGCCGGTCCTTCAGCTGTGCCGGACCTGTCAGCGTGAGATAGATCAGGCCGTACGGAATCAGCGTTGCGAGTGCGAGCAGTTTCGGTTCGGTGAGGTGCGGTTCAAGCGCCAGCTTGATCGCCCACGTGACCGCCGCCGCCGCGATCGCGGAAGCCCATAAGCGCGCGAGGAAGACAGCGCCGACAGGATCGGAGCCGATGCGGCTTCCGAGCGAGCGGCGCAGAAGAAGGAATTCGATCCAACCGCTGATGCCGGCGGAGGCGGTGAGTCCGGCGGCTCCCCATTTGGGATCGAGGCCGAGGAACGTGGGCAAGGGAAAGGCCGCGCAGTAGCCAAGGATTGTGGTGAGCGCGACGCGCACGACCGCGAAACGAAGGGGCGTGCGTGTGTCTTTCAGGGCGTAGAAGGCCGATGAGTAAAGGCGACCCTGTGTGGATGCGAGCAGGCCGACGCCGGAACCGGCGAGAATTCCCCAGGTGTAGATCGCGTCGTCGTGGGTGAACTTGCGGTGCTGGTAGATGGCGGCCGCGACGATATCCCCCAGCGCGATGAAGGCAACGGCCGAAGGAATCACGAAAAAGGCGATGCGACGCAGACCGGTGAGGAGGCGCGCGCGCAGGTGAGCCGAAACCTGCTCTCGATCGCCGACAGCGCTCGACATTTCCGGCAGTTCCGAAGCCGAGACCGACATGCCGAAGAGGCTGATGGGCAGGAGATACAGGGTCTGCGCGTAGCCCAGCGCGGGCACAGCCGCTATAGGCAGGTAGCTCGCAAAAATGGAATCGATAAACGCGCTGAGCTGGATGACGCCGCGGCTGATGAAGACAGGCCCGAAATTCCGAATGACGATGCGAACGCTTTCGACGTGTGTCTCGAGCGCCACTCTCAGCTCAGGCACGAGCCGCAACACAACCGGTAACTGGGCGAGAACCTGCGCGGCGCTCCCGATGACCGAGGCCCATGCGACGACGCGGGCGAGGCGGTCCTGTTCGACGCGTGGTCCGAACCAGACGAGCGCGGCGATCATGGCGATGTTCCACAGCACGGGGACGCTGTAGGAGAGGAAGAAGCGGCGGTGGCTATTCAGGATCCCGAGGCACCATGCCGAAAGCACGAGCAGGCCGGTGCCAGGAAAGAGAATGCGGACAAGCGTGATGGTCAGGTCGCGAGTTGACCCGGTGAAGCCTGGCGCGATGAGGTCGATGAAGAGCGGCGTTGCGAGCACGCCAAGCAGGACCAGCGCCGAGGTGAGAAGGGCGAGGATCGCGAAGACGGCTCCGGCGACGCGGCCGGCTTCTTCTTTATTCCCACGGGCAACCAGGCCCGCATAGACAGGAATAAATGAAGCGGAAAGCACGCCTTCGCCGAAAAGCGTTTGCAGAAAGTTCGGGATGCGCAGGGCCTGGCGAAAGGCGGCGGCCGCCGGGGACGTGCCGAAGTAGGCGGCGAAGATACTTTCGCGCAGGAGCCCGGCGATGCGGCTGAGGAAAATGCCGGCGGCGACCAGCGATGCTCCGCCCGCTTTACGGGGGAGCTTCGTCTGGGCGCGTGGGGTCATTTTTCCAACAAGAAGTTGCCGACAACCATGGCGTCGATGCCGGAGGAATAGAAGCTGCGCACGGCATCGCGCGGCGTGCACACAAGAGGCTCGCCGAAGAGGTTGAAAGAAGTGTTGTAGAGGACCGGGAGCCCGGTGCTTTCGCCAAAGGAGTGCAGCAGTTGCCAGTAGAGCGGATTGTCCTGCTTCGAGACCGCGTGGACGCGCACAAGATCGTCGGCAAGAATCGCGGCGCGGAAACGCTCCTTATACTTCGGACGGACGCGGCCGACGGAGGCGAGATGGCGGGCGTTGGGTCCGGCTTCGAAATAGTCGGCGACGATTTCAGCGGGCACGGAGGCGGCGAATTTGCGGACGGCTTCGCGGTGCTTGATGAAGGTGTTGAGATTTTCGGTGGAGTAGGGATCCTGCGGCGAGGCGAGGATGCTGCGGTTGCCGAGAGCGCGCGGACCGAACTCCATGCGGCCCTGCATCCACGCAACGATGCGGTTTTCTTTCAAACGGTCGACGGCGGCGGCGATGGTTTCCGGAACAGTGGTGAGCAGGCGGAAGCGCAGCTTGCAGTTTTCGAGGGCCTGCTTGATTTCGGCGGCGGTGAAGGACGGTCCGAGGCAGTAGCCGCCGCCGTCGATGCGGGTGGTGTTTTCCAGAAGCTCGTTCCAGACGGCGAGGGCCGCGCCGAGCGCAGTACCGGCGTTGCCCGCAGCGGGCTGCGCGAAGACGCCTTTGAAGCGGCCTGACTTTTCGAGCGCGGAAACGAGCAGGGCGTTCCATGCGACTCCTCCGGCGAGGCAGACATTTTCGGCATCGCCGGCGAGGCGCGTGACGTACTCTTCCAGCACTTTCTGCATGCTGGCCGCGATGTCGGCACGCTGGTTCGGCGTGAGGCTGGCGCGTCCGTCGATGCCGATCTGTTCGAAGAACTGTATGCCGAAGCCGCCGTGGCCTTCCTGTCCGGATTCGAAATAGGAGCGGTCGATCGAGTGGTTGTGGACGATGCGGCGGAACACGTCGAGATAGCGAGGCTCGCCCGTAGCGGAAAGCCACTGGACGCGGTGTTCGTCGGCGCGCGAGTGAAAGCCGAGGAGATCGGTGACGCGTCCGTAGAGCTCGCCGATGGAGTCGGGGTAGAGGATTTCGTCTTCGAGAACCAGGCGGTTGTTTTCGCCGCGCCATCGGGCGCCGCAACGGAGGTCGCCTTCGCGATCGAGAGTGATGACCGCGGCGTTGGCGAAAGGCGACGGGTAGTAGGCAGCGGCAGCGTGCGCGGCGTGGTGATCGATCGAGACTACGCGCGCTTTGGAGAAGACGCGGAGGGCGGTCGGGAGGGCGGAGCCGGGGGGGAGCGGGCGCGCGAGGGCTACGTAGTCGATGTCGCCTGCCGCGATGCCGGCGATGCGGAGGCAGGCCGCGATGGCGCTTTCGGGGAGGCGGCCGGGTTGGGCACGGCGGGTAAGCTTGGCTTCTTCGATGGCGGCGGCGATAGAGCCGTCGATGATGAGGGCCGCTGCCGCGTCGTTGAGGACTCCGCCTATGCCGAGGATGTTCATTGGGTAAACCCGGGATAAGGAAGGGGGGCTTTGATTGAGTGGCGGGATTGCCAATCCCGCGCAGGCTGCCAGACTGCCCCACCGGTGCGGTTGGAGTCTGCAGTGTTGAGGGTGATCAGAGTGTTGATGGTGTTTAGGGTGTTGATGGTGTTTAGAGTGTTGATGGCGACGGGAGTGTCAAGAGTGACGGGCGTGGGGAGGGCAGGCACTAGCGGGCGCCTCGTTTTTCGATTTTGGCCCAGGTGTCTTTCAGGGCAACGGTTCGGTTGAAGACCGGATGGGCGGGGGTGGTGTCGGGGTCAACCGCGAAGTAGCCGAGGCGTTCGAACTGGTAGCGATCCATCGGAAGAGCATTTGCGAGGGCTGGTTCGAGTTTCGCCTCCTTCAGGATTTCGAGCGAGTTCGGGTTGAGGTTTGCCGTAAAATCGTCTCCTTCGTTCGG
>DATAZF010000165.1:0-13328 GCA_036272235.1 Bryobacteraceae bacterium
TCTCCCGGTCCGCGGCGAAACGCTGAATGCCTGCGAAGATCGCGTCGGGGTCGAGGTGAGCCTCTACGATCACTTCCGCTTCGAGGCCCCCGGTGAGCCACTGGTTGTCCCAGTCGGAGGTCATCGAATAAGCGTCGGTCATCGGACCCAGGTCGTGCACCGGAAAGACGCGCCGCGTGCCCGTACTCACCACCATCGCATCGTAATAAGCCTCCGGCGGCAGAACCGAATTCCGGTAGGCCTCCGGCTGGCGTTCGAAAAGGTCCTCACTGATGGCGGAAATGACGCGCACGTTAATGCCGGCTTCTTCTAGGCGCGGCAGTGTCTTCACCAGATTCATCGTCGAGCTGGAGCCCTGCACAATCACATAACCCTGCTTCGGTTTGCCCGGCGTGAAGTCGCGGATCAGGTACAGCCCCTTCGCCGCGGCTTTGATATCGGTGTCGGCGAACTTGCTCCGATCCGTCACCGGGAAATCAGGACGAGCTACTTCGATCGAGATGATGCCGACTTTCGGATCGCGCGCCGCGATTTCGGCGGCAGCAAAATATCCCGCGGCGACGTCGTTGTAATCCCAGAAGTTCAGATGGATGGTCTGGCCGCGCGGAAAGAGCTTCCATACCTGTATGGCGAAGATGCCGAAGTGCGTGCGGCCGTCAGCTGCGGTTTCAGGACCGGAATGGCCCGCGAGGATGTGCAGCACGCCCATGCGGAATTTGCTGTCCTGATTCTGCTGGCTCCAGACGCGGGCGGGAGTGTACATCAACGGCGTGAAAGCGCCGTAAGTGCCGCTCAGGGCCCAAACGCCGGAAAATTTCGCGGGGTCGACACTGGCGTTCTGGCCGACGAGTCCGATGGCGGTCGCGACATTGCCCGCTTCCTGAATGGCGGCCTTGACGCGTGTGCCAAGGGGGTTGGTTTCGGGATCGTAGTGGCCCCACAAGCTGCCGTGCTCGACGTTGATCGATTCCGAAAGGTCGGCCGCCAGAGTGAAGAAGCGGTTGTCGGTGACATAGTTCATCCATTTGATGAACTCCGAGATTGCGCGGCGTGCGCCTGCTGTCTCACCAGGCTTGCGGAAGAGTGTGATCGCGACCTGCTTTTCCGCGCCTGACAGGCGGTTCTTTACGCTGACTGTTTGCGGCTCGACTGGAAGGTTGGCAACGCGCAGCCGCTCGTCGAGGAACGGATCGCTCTTGACGTTAAAGGTCAAAGGCGATTCATCCTTCACTGTGTCGCCGATGGAAACCAGACGCTCGGCCAGCCAGTCTCCAAGTCCGTTGCGATCGAGCAACGACATGACAATGTCGATGTTGGTTTTGAACTGGATCAACCGTTCCTTCGGATCCGTGACCGGGCCCTTGCGGATGCCCTCGAATTCGACGCCGTAGTGGTCTTCGAACGTGCGTGCCAGAGCCACGAAGTAGTCGGAATTCATCTTCATCCCGTAGGGGTGGCTCTGGTAGCTCACGATCTGCGGACCGTGTCCCGGGATCTTGCCTTCGACGGCGCTCGGCCAGTAGCCCTTGGTGGTGCGGGCGATCAGGATCATGGGGCGGCGGTCGGAAGGATCCCAGTCCTCCATGGCCTTGAGCGCGCCGACGACTTCGGCGTAGTCACCGCCGTTGTCGGCTGTGAAGACGTTCCAGCCGTAGGAGGTCCACTGCTCGATAAGGCTGTAGCCGCGGAATTTCGAGGGTACGACGCCGCCGAGGAGCACGTCGTCAATCCCCGCGTTGTTATCCGACAGGATGACGCGCAGCCGCTTGCCGACTTGCAGCGCAAGCGCCTGCGTTTTGAGTTCCTGCGCATGGCCTTCCGTCATTGCGAACTCGCCTTCGAGAGCGATGATCTTCGGTGAGCTCGGCGCACCGACGACGTCCCAGAAGGCTGCTTTGCCGGCTGCTGTCGCGATGCCGACTCCCGAGGGCCCGCCGTTCACATCGTTCGTGACGTCAACTGTTTCGGCGTGGCCGGCGAGGGCTTTGATCCCGCGCAGTTTGGCCTGGGCGAAAAGCGGATGATCGGTGAGCCCCTGATCCGCGAGCAGCGTCTTCATGGCTCCGGCGCCGCGGCGGAAGCCGAGGGCGTCGATCGGAAGGATCGAAACGTTGGGATCGACATAGTAGCGCTTGTCGCCGGTGGCTTTGAACCTGCGCTCCATCGCCTGACCCATGATCATCCAGAGCGCGTAGCCCGTGGGAACGTTGTGGCCGCCTGCGAGCATGAATTTGTCGCCGAAGGGATGCTTGGGACGGCGGTAATCGTAGCGCATGCCGCCGAGCTCGGGTCCGGCGAGGTGGGCGGCAACGTTGAAGGGCGTGTAGGCGAGAGGTCCGCCGAAATGTCCGGTTTGCGCGTAATTCCCCAGCAGGACCAGGGTCATACAGGTCATGTACCCGATGTCTTCGAGTCCTTCGCGATCGAACGGCGCTTTGAGCGGTTCAACAGGGGTTGTGATGCGGTCGGTTACAAGCGCCAATTCGATGCCTCCAGCGTTACGGTTGAGATTGCTCTTACAAGTAAAGCAAATCGGTGTCGCTGAGTTCGAAAGTCCGGGTGCGGCGCATATGGTGGATATTCCTTTCAATAAGGGAAAATTGTAGAAAAATGAGCTTGAACCTGAAAATCAGGAGGCCCATGAACTCGCGGCCTTGACGGGGAAAGTATGGCGCCAGCTGTAATCACTGCCGTCCGCGGCCGTATTGAGCAATCGAGACTACAGAAGCTCGGACGTGAATCGCGCGCGAAGCATACAGAGATTTTGGCAAGGGTAGCGGCCACCCCGCGAAACTGAATTTTGGCGACTGTTTGCTCACGCCCTCACTAAAGCGGTTGCTGAACTACTTCTCTTCAAAAGCCGCGATTTTGGTTAACCGAACATCACAGCCGCGTGACACCGGCGCACGCTATTTAAAGCCGGGGTTCCTGCAGTGCCGACGTCCCTACGCCGGACCAGATGCGGTTGCCGCCGGGCCATTCCAGATGCAGGTCGCGCGAAACTTCATCGAGCATCTCCACGTTTGCCACCTTGCTCTCCATTGCGAAGGAGGTGAGCAGCAGGTTGTCACAGACGGAATTGATCAGGCGCGGAATCCCCTGCGTGCGACGCTGTATTTCCACTAGTACATCCACCGGAAAAACGGTTTGTTCACGCATGCCCGAGCGCGCGAGCCGCGAGGCGATGTACTGTGCCGTTTCGGCGGCGGTGAACGGACGCAGATGGCAGCGCAGCGCGATCCGCTGTTTTAACTGCCGATATTCGCTTTGTTCCAGCTTGCTGTCGAGTTCCGGTTGGCCCGAGAGGATGATCTGCAGCATCTTGCCGCGCCGCGTTTCGAGATTTCCCAGCAGCCGGATTTCCTCCAGAACTTCCCATTCGAGGTTCTGCGCTTCGTCAACGATCAGCACCGTCGTCTGGTTCTGATTGGCCCGCTGAATCAGCATGTTGTTCAACGCGAACAGCACTTCAGTCTTGGAATTCCGGGCGCATTGAAGATCGAAATCATAAGCGATCATCTCGAAGAACTGATCGCCCGTCAGCCGGGAGTTAAACAGAAACGCGAACGGCGTGCGATGCGCTGTCAGGTGATCGCGCAGGCACTCGAGCATCGTCGTTTTACCCGTGCCCACTTCTCCGGTCAGTACGATAAAGCCCTTGCGGCTCTGAACGCCGTAAATCAGGCTGGCCAGGGCTTCTTCGTGTTGGGCGCTGCGGTACAAAAACGAGGGGTCGGGGCTAAGGTTGAAAGGCGTACTGTTTAAACCGAAAAAGGCCTTGTACATGCGGATATAAAGACTGCAGATTCAAGGGTAACACGCATATCGGCCGACATCGGCATGTCCAGTGGGATACTGGTACCAGGCCCCTCCAACCATGCGGGAAGTCCGTTATCAAACAACGCACGGGATAGCTGTATCCCGCGTCACCTCGAAGCTCCCCTACCGCCAGGGATTCGGCCGGTTCCTGCGCGAACTGGACAGATATCGCGGGATTTACCTGTCTTCCGGCTACGAGTATCCGGGCCGCTATTCGCGGTGGGACATCGTTTCGGTGAAGCCCCCGGTCGAACTCGTCTGCTTCCAGCGCGATGTGACATTTCGGCCTTTGAACGACCGCGGCGCGGCGATCAACCGGATGCTGGCGGCAGTTCTGCGCGATCACCCGCACTGGGACGACTTCCGCGAGGAGAACGGCACGCTGCACGGGACGTTGAAACCGATGCCGAAGCTGTTCGCCGAGGAGGAGCGGAGCCGGCAGCCCTCCGTATTTTCGATTCTGCGCGCGTTGACTCGCGAGTTTCGCAACGAGCATGACGACAAACTCGCGTTCGCGGGCGCGTTCGGATACGATCTTCTGTTTCAGTTCGAGCCAATCCCGTTGCGCCTGCCGCGCGAGAGCCGCAAAGATCTGCAGCTCTTTTTCTGCGATGAAACGATCTACATGGACCGGAAGCGCGAGCAGATCGAGCGGTTCCGCTGGGAATTCGACTTCGACGGGATTTCGACCCGTGGACTGGAACGATCCGGCGAGCGAATTGCGCCATCGCCGGCGCGAGAACCCGGCCCGATTACTTCCAATCACACGCCGGAAGAGTACGTGGCGAATGTGGAGATCGTTCGCGAGGGCATGCGGCGCGGCGACTACTACGAGGTGATTCTCGCCCAGATCTTCCGTACGCCCTACTCAGGCAAGGCTTCGGACCTTTTTTTGCGGATGCAGAAGGCGAATCCGAGCCCGTACGAATTTCTGATTCAGTTCGGTGGCGAGCAACTGGTGGGAGCGTCGCCGGAGATGTTCGTTCGGGTGGAAGGTGAGCGCGTCGAGACCTGCCCGATTTCGGGCACGGCGCGGCGCACCGGCGACCCCATGCAGGATGAGAAGAACATTCGCGCGCTGCTGGTTTCGACGAAGGAAGAGTCCGAGCTGACGATGTGCACGGACGTTGACCGCAACGACAAGAGTCGTGTCTGCGAACCCGGCACAGTGAAAATTATCGGGCGGCGTCTGATCGAAGCCTACGCCGGCCTCTTCCACACGGTGGATCACGTCGAGGGCTTTCTGCACGAAGGATTTGACTCGCTTGACGCGTTCCTCAGCCATATGTGGGCGGTAACCCTGGTCGGCGCCCCGAAGAAGGCCGCGGCGATGGCGATCGAGGCGTTGGAGAAAAGCGAGCGCCGCTGGTACGGGGGAGCGGTCGGCCTGCTTTCGCTGAATGGCGACATCAACACCGGGATTCTGATTCGAACGACGTATCTGCGGGATGGGTACGCCACGTATCCGGCAGGCGCCACGATTCTCTACGATTCGGTCCCGGCATCCGAAGAGCAGGAGACGCGATTGAAGGCGACCGGCTTCTTCCGGCTGCTGGGCCCGCAAGCGAGCGCGGAAGCGGTTCCTGAAACGCGCCAGCAGTTGAAGATGAAGCTGCTGCTGATCGACAACGACGACTGCTTTATTCACACGCTTTCAAACTACGCGCGCCAGACCGGCGCCGAGGTGGTGACGTATCGCGCGGGAACACCGTTTGAAGTGCTGGATGCGGTGAAGCCGGACATGATTCTGATCTCGCCAGGTCCGGGGCGGCCCGAGGATTTCGGGGTGCCGCAACTGGTGAAGCATGCGGCGCAGGCGGGCATTCCCTTATTCGGAGTCTGTCTCGGGCTGCAGGGGATCGTGGAGGCGTTCGGTGGCGAGTTGGGCGTGTTGTCGTATCCGATGCATGGAAAGCCGTCGATTGTGAGCCATCGCGGGCTCGGTGTCTTTGAGGGATTGCCGCAGGAAATCGAAGTGGGCCGCTACCACTCGCTTTACGCGCTTCCCGAGCGGCTGCCGGCGTGCTTTGAAGTCACGGCGGAATCGGCCGACGGAATCATTATGGGCATTCGTCATCGGGAGCTGCCGATTGAGGCGGTGCAGTTCCATCCGGAGTCGATTCTGACGGCGACGAACGATACGGGCCTGAAGATGATGCGGAATGCGCTGCGTCTGGCCAATGCTGCGCGGGAGCGAACGGAAGTCACGCTCCCGGCGTAATCAAAGCAGCGAGGTGGGTGCAGGTAAATCCGAGGCCCTCCAGAGCCGCCGCTGCGACCCACGAGCGCTTTGCGACTGCCCGCGACACCGGAGGGGCCAGGGTTGTGTTCACGAAGCGGATCGAGCATCCGGGGAACAGGCGCCGGATATCGGCTCGCGTTAAGCCCCGCACCGCTGCGTTGGATGGATTCGAATAGCGGCAGTCGTACCAGAGGATGTGTCCGCCGGGCCGAAGGACGCGCAGCATCTCGGATGCTGCCGCGCTTCGGACTTTCGCATCGAGGATCGAGCTGAATACCGTGAACTGGGTTACCAGGTCGAATGAGCGATCCGCCCAGGGCAGATGGGATGCGTCTCCGCAATGGAGGTCGGCAGCGGGAAGCCGGCCGCGGGCCTCGGAAATTCGCCCGTCAATCAAATCGACTCCGTGAAGATTGGCCGCCATCGCGCCCCACTGCAGGAATTCGAGCAGCCAGTTGCCACTGCCGCAACCGATGTCGGCAATCGACGCGTTCGTCAGAGGGAAGGCGCCGCTTTCGCGAAGCAGGCGGCAGCAAACGCGCGCGGTGGAGGCCTGCCAATACTGGATTTCCTCGCGATGCCAGGCGTAGAAGTCCGGCGGAATCGTGTCGGCGCGGGACCGATATTCTTCGCGGATTCGCTCGATTTCAAGCACGTGGCCTGCTGCGCAGCCCCCAGTATACGAGCCCTCCAAAAAACCCCGTGGCATAAGCCGCCTGGTAAACCGCGAACGTAAGCGGCAGGGCGGGCAGCAGATCCCATCCTTCACGATTGGCGGCGCGCAGGCTGGCATAAAGATTCAAAAAAACGTAGACAGCGCCAAGGGCCGATAACGTCGCAGTCGCAGGGCGTCGCGCGACGCCGAACGCGATCATCAGAATGAGGCTGAAGCCGATAAACGCGGCTGCCGCGGGCACGAAATGCCGGAGCGAGCCCTGGCCCGGATGCTTCCGCAGTACCGCCACGCGCCAGAAGCCGAACTGCAGGTATTGGCGCCACAGCCCGCTGAGCGTCGACCGCGGCGCATACCAGGAAACGATCGACGGGTCCTGCCAGATGACGCCGCCGGCGAGACGGATCCGCAGATTCAGCTCGTCATCCTGATTGCGGGCCAGCGATTCATCGAAGAGTCCGATCTTCAGAATAAAGTCCCGCCGCCAGCAGCCGTAGGGTACCGTATCCACGGAGCCGGAATAGTTGTTATTGCGAAAGCGCGCGCCGCCCGATGCGAACGGCGAGTGAAACCCGGCATGGATAGCCCGCTGCCAGAATCCTTCCGCCTTCGATCTCTGGGGACCGCCGACGTTGCTGGCCCCGGTCTGCTTTAACGCCGCGATGGACCGCGCGACATAGCCGGGCTCATAGACCGTGTGAGCATCCATGCGCACAATGAATTCGCCGGCGGAGATACGGATCGCCTGGTTCAAGCCGGTGGCGACGATCTTTTCCGGATTGTCGATGATCCGGCACCACGGATGGGCTGCGGCGAATTTTTCAAGCAGCTTGCGTGTGCCATCGGTGCTGCCACCATCCGCGATGATTGCGTCGAGGGTCAGCTCGTGCCGGTCAATTCGCAGCAGGCTTTCGAGAAATCGCGCGATTCCCGCGCTTTCGTTGCGGCATGCGACGACGATCGTCACGGTAGCGGGAGTTTCCAATGCGGCCAAGAACGAGGTTAGTATGGTGGACACAATCGAATGAACCGTTATCTGGTCTTCGTGCTCGTTTGTGCAGTCTTTATCGCCGGGTGCGGCAAGAAGAAGGCGCGCGCCAGGGTCCCGGTGCCAGGCACGCGTTCGGCCCGCGGCGCGCCGGCCCCGCCGCCGGGAACCTCGGAACGCGGGCTCGCCAGCTGGTATGGGCACCCTTATCATGGGCGGCCCGCGGCGGATGGCGAGATATACGACATGGAAACACTGGTTGCGGCGCATCGCACGTTGCCCTTCCAGACCCGTGTGCGGGTGCGCAACCTCAGCAATGACAAGACCGTCGACGTGCGGATCATCGACCGCGGCCCTTTCGTCGCCGGGCGGATCATCGATTTGTCTCACGCGGCGGCAAAAGAGATCGATCTCATCGGTCCCGGCGTTGGTCAGGTAGAGGTCACGATCCTCGGGGCACCGGCGAATCCGGAACCGGCGCTGTTCGCTGTACAGGTCGGGGCGTTCCGCGAGAAGGCCAATGCGGACCGGGCGCAGCAGAACATGCTGGCCGCTTATGGCACGGCGAAAGCGGTGCTGCGGCCGGGGGATCCGCCTGTTTGGAGGATCTTGGCGGGCCAGGAGACATCCGAAGATGCGGCCGAGGAATTAGCGAAGCGCGTTCGCACGGAGCAGAAAGAGCCGCAAGCGTTTGTTGTGCGTCTTGACCCATAAAATCCGCCGGAACTGAAGGCGTGGCCCGCCAGGATTGAGAACTTTTTCCCATTTCGGCACTAACCGGGATGTGATGAAAGCGATCGAGGAAAATCTCCCTTCGGGGTTCGTCGGCGCTTCACCCGGAATCATCCAGCTGCGCAGTCAGATCGAGAAACTCGGGGCTCGCCGTATCCCCGTATTGATTCAGGGGGAGAGCGGCACAGGGAAAGAGGTAGTGGCGCGGTCGATTTATAACGCGGCGCCACGCGGCCAGTTTGTGCCGATCGACTGCGGCTCGCTGGTCGGCACGATGATGGAAAGCGAGTTGTTCGGGCACGTCCGCGGAGCGTTTACCGGTGCCGTGGATGCCAAACGGGGGTTGATCGAACTCGCCAGCGGCGGCACGGCGTTTTTCGATGAGATCGGCGAACTGCCGATCGAGCTGCAGGTCAAGCTGCTCCGCGTGTTGCAGGAGCAGGAGTTGCGTCCGCTGGGCTCGCTGCAGCGGATCAAAATCGATGTTCGTTTGGTGGCGGCGACGAACCGCGATTTACAGCAGGAAGTGGCGGCGGGGCGTTTCCGCGAAGATCTTTTCCACCGCCTGAATGTGGTTCGTCTGACGCTGCCCCCGCTGCGCGAGCGCAAGGAGGATATTCCGCTGCTGATCGAGCGCTTTCTCTCCATGGCAGACCGGCGGGTGACGCTTTCCTATGAAGCCAGCGAGGCCATCATGGAATACGACTGGCCGGGGAACATTCGCGAGCTCATGAACTGCCTGGAGCGGATGATGTCGTTCAACTCCAGCCCCTTGCTGCATTTTGCCGATCTGCCGACGTCCGTGGCAAACTTCAGCCGCGCGCGGAACCAGATCGGGCTTGCAGCCACGGCTGCCGGGGGCGAGAGCACCGCCCCACCTCCGGGGATGCCCGCCCGGAGTATCGTCCCGCTGCAGGAATTGGAGAAGCGCGCGATCCAGCACGCGCTGGTGCACACGCGCGGCGACCGGACTACGGCCGCGCAACTGCTTGGAATCGGCCGAACTACGCTTTACCGGAAGTTGAAAGAATATGAGATCGAGTAAGCTCGCAATGGGAACCTTTGCGAATCGGACTCGATGCCACCTATAGTCTCGGCGACGAACTCTCCGGCGTCGGCGTTTATTCGCGCGAGATCCTGAACGGACTGGCAGCTTCCGGCGCATGTGGACGGTTCGACTGGTTTTATCGGTCCCAACGCTACTTCCGCGCAATGGGTACGCCGAGGCCAGCCCACGTGACGCGCCGGTTTCTTTCCGACTCGTGGGGGAACAGGGCGGCAGACGTTTTTCACGGCCTGAATCAACGGCTCCCGAAACGGCGATTCCGAAAACAAGTGGCGACGTTCCATGACCTGTTCGTTCTGACAGGCGACTACAGCACAGCGGAGTTTCGCGAGCGGTTCGCAGCCCAGGCGAAAGAAGCGGCCGCGGGCGCGGATTTGCTGATCGCGGTGTCTGCTTTCACAGCCTCGCAGATCGAGGAGCATCTGGGCGTGCCGGCAGCGCGCATTCGGGTCATTCACCACGGCGTCGTGCCGCGCCCGATTCCGGACCTGCCGCGAGAGAAGATCGTGCTCTGTGTCGGGGCGATACAACGGCGCAAAAATCAGGCAAGCCTCATTCGGGCATTTCGCGCCATGCGGGAAGACTGGACGCTCGTTCTGGCCGGTTCGCAGGGATTCGAAGCCGCCGAAGCGATGGCGGAGATTTCGACCAGTCCGGCCTCGGGCCGCATTCGGGTGACCGGTTATCAGACCGACTCACAGATCGCGGACCTGTACGCGCGCGCCAGCATCTTCGCATTTCCGTCATTGGATGAGGGTTTCGGCATGCCGGTGCTGGAGGCGATGGAGGCCGGTATTCCGGTGATCGCGGGCAACCGTTCGGCCCTGCCGGAGGTTTGCGGAAATGCGGCGCAATTGGTGGATCCGCTTAACGAAGAAGAATTGGCTTCAGCGCTGCGCTCCCTGGCTGAAGATGAGACCAAACGAGTTGAGTTGGCCCGCAGGGGCGCGGTTCACGCCGCGAGATTCCGCTGGGACCATGCAGTCCTAAAAACTGCTGCAGTTTACCAGGAATTGGGTTAAGCGTTCTCGTCGACGGCGATGCGCAGAGCCTTCAGAAACCGCTGGTCCTGTGTCGTGAAACGGACTTTACCACTGGTGGCCACTTCCTGCGGCTCTTCGATCTTTTCTTCGTCGGGACCTTCTTCGCCGTCGTCGCGCTTGTTAAAACCAATAGTGGCTTCCAGAACCAGGAAGACGTCATATCCGGCGCGCTTAATTTCCCCGATCGCCTCTGCAATGCGCTCGGAGTCGGAAAGCGATTCATTGATCGCATTTCCCAGGTCCTGCATCAAGCTCTTGAGACGTTCTTCCACGTTTTGCCCCTTTCGTTGGGCGTTACCCCTTCGGTTCCAATACTTCTGATGCAACTACAGGGCCATCGGTTACCGCTCGGTCGCTCAGCTGGATGCGCGCTCGGTCTATGTGTGATTGTACAAGCGGCGGCGCAGCGGAACAAGACCGGCAACAACTTCGCGCTTTGATAGGATGAAATTGTGCCCAGCAAGGATTTGGCGCGCCATGCCGGCAAGTTCGTGAAACACGTTCTTCCCGCCGCAGTGAAGCCGGTCCACTCTCTCTGGCATGAAATCATGGGCTTTATTTTCCTTGCGTTTGCGGGGATTGCGGCGTGGAAGGTCATCCGCAACGCCTCGTCCATGGGCCCTCTTCAAATGGCGCTTGTCATCCCACTGATAGTGATCACCGCAGGCTACGGCGTTTCATCGTTTCTCAAAGCCAGGCGCATCTCGCGTTCCTGAGCGTCTCGTGAATTGTGAATAAATGACGCCCGGCGAATTTCCGTACACTCGCGGCATTTATCCCGATATGTATCGTAGCCGCCTGTGGACCATGCGGCAGTATGCCGGTTTCGGAACGGCGGAAGAGAGCAACCGGCGCTATCGGTACCTTTTAAGCCAGGGCACCACCGGGTTGTCCGTCGCATTCGATCTGCCGACGCAGATGGGTCTCGATCCGGATCATCCGCTGGCAGCCGGCGAAGTGGGGCGCGTGGGCGTGTCGATCGCGTCTCTTTCGGACATGCGCAAACTGTTCGAAGGCATCCGGTTGGACGAAGTTTCGACGTCGATGACGATCAACTCGACCGCGGCTGTCCTGCTGGCTTTCTACGTCGCCGTGGCCCGAGAGCAGGGCGCCGATTCGCGCAAACTCAACGGCACAATACAAAACGACATTCTGAAGGAATACATTGCCCGCGGGACTTACATCTATCCGGCACGGCAAGCCATGCGGATTATCACGGACCTGTTCGCGTGGGCACAAACGGAAGTTCCCGAATGGAATACGATTTCCATCTCCGGGTATCACATTCGGGAAGCCGGTTCCACCGCGATACAGGAAGTCGCATTCACTTTCGCGAATGCCATCGCCTACATCGAAACCGCGATGGAAGCGGGGCTGGACGTCGATTCGTTTGCGCCGCGTTTGTCGTTCTTCTTCAACGCGCATTCCAATTTTTTAACGGAAATCGCCAAATTCCGGGCGGCCCGGCGACTCTACGCGCGGCTGATGCGCGATCGCTTCCACGCGAGGAACGATCGCTCCTGCATGCTGCGGTTCCACACGCAGACGGCCGGCTCGAGTCTCACGGCCCAGCAGCCGGACGTGAATGTTGTGAGAACGACCCTCGAAGCATTGTCGGCAGTATTGGGCGGAACGCAGTCGCTGCACACCAATGGGCGCGATGAGGCGCTTGGACTTCCAACTGAAGATTCCGCGCAACTGGCTCTCCGGACGCAGCAGATCATCGCGTATGAAACCGGCATCACGAATGTTGCCGACCCGCTGGGCGGCAGCTTTTACCTCGAAGAGCTGACCGACGGGATTGAAGCCGGCGCGGTGGATTACATCCGCCGCATCGATGAAATGGGTGGAACGTTGCGGGCGATTGAAACCGGATTCATCCAGAGCGAGATTCAGAACGCCGCGTTCGAGTTCCAGAAGGAAGTGGAAGCGGGGCAGCGGATCGTGGTGGGCGTGAATCGTTTCCAGATGGAAGAAAAGGGGAAGCCCCCGGTGTTCCGGGTGGATCCTGCAAACGAGCGGGCGCGCATCGAAGAGGTCCGGGAAGTGCGCGCGCAGCGTGACGGCGCGCAATGGCAACAGACCATCGATCGGCTCGAATCCGCGGCGCGCTCGACGGAGAACCTCATGCCGCGAATTGTCGCCGCAGCCGAGGCCCACGCCACGGTGGGAGAAATATCCGATGTCTTCCGCCGCGTCTTCGGCGAGTATCGGGAATCGCTCTAGCCGGCCTGGGCCGCTACCGCGACCTGAGCAAATACGGCGGCCGGGGCGTATACAAACCTGCGCTCCCGCAGACCGAATTTGTGCATGAGACGTCCGACATGATCCTGATCGTAGCGGATGCCGAACTGCTTCTCGATCGCGATCGCCAGGCGTCCGGTAGTCCAGCGGTCGCTGGCAAAACCGCGGGTCAAAGCGCCGTCGAGATACATCTGACGGATGCCTTCCACCTGGTCGGCGGTGAGGCGGCTGGGACGCCCCGTGGCACGTCTGAGGCGCAACGCCTCGAAGCCTTTATGAACGATGGATCGATGCCAGCGGGAAGCCGTTGTACGGCTGACGCCGTACCTGCGGGCGACCTGTGATTGAGTGACGCCGGTGAGCAGCTCCTTTGCAGCTGCGAGCCGGCGAGTTTCCATATCTTCGCGTGTCAGAGAGCTAAGCGGGGCAAGCATCCTCTCGTTGCGCGCGGACTTTAGACCAGAGCAAACCCAGAATACAACAACGACAGAGCGCAAGTAAATTGTTTTCGGCAGCTGGCC
>DATAZF010000166.1:0-27193 GCA_036272235.1 Bryobacteraceae bacterium
CGTCGGGTCCGAGCCTTTGCCTGGAGGCGCCCGGCCGATCGATGTGCTCGCCCTCGAAGGCGCCGCGCCCGTAATCCGCGCGATTGACATATCTGAAAAGCGCACGCGAAACCGAACCTGGTGGAGCTCTATATACCTCGGCAGGGTGGAGGAAAAATCGACAATCCGGCTTTGTTTTCCACCCTCTGTCTGAGCGCTGCCGCGGCGGGGGCTACCGCGGCAGCCTTCGGGCATTTTCCGGAATGGGCCTCTGCAATGCTGGCGGGCCGTCCGGATATGCCCGGCAGCGCCCAGGCGCCGGCTCGCTACACACTGACGGGACGCGCACCGGTCTGCAATCTTGATGACGTCTCACAACTGCGCGAGTTGAAGCTGCAGCCTTCCGATGTGGTCACCCGGGACTATGCGGTCAGCCGCGCGGGGGCTCTCCGGGTTTTTCAGTTGCGGAAATGGTTTGGTGTGCGGTGGTGGTCTTGGTACGATCCCCGCTGGAGCAGTTTCGACCTTTAGGATACGCGCGAGCTCGTGCTGGAGGACGTGTAAGTTTTGCGGATCGGCGCGCCCGCGATCGTTGAGTCCTCCAAAGTCATCGCGCGAAGTATCAGAACTCGCGCGTCTCGATAATCCGCAGCGTCACGACAATCAGTACCGCCGCCACTGCTACGGAAGTCACCATCGCTTCCCACGGAACTATATGGGTAACAAAAGGCAACGCTTCGCCAAACGGGCGGTAGAGGTTAAAGGGGCTATGGATGCTTCGCGTCAGCCACCAGCCGATTCCCGCCACGAGCATAGAGCCGTAGAGTTGCCATTGAGCGTCCAGATAGATCGAGAGCAGCGACGACATGAAGTAGAACGCGAGGCAGCATACAAACATCGCGAGGCCGATCCCGACGGCTTCGGCGAGCGTGACGTCGGCTTTTGCGGACCCAAGCACCAGGCAGATGCCGCAGGACGTTACAAGCATCGCGACCAGCATTACGCTGAGTCCCACTATCGTTCTGATGCCGAATAGCGTGGACCGGCGCACCGGCAGCGAGAGGGTGAAGTAAGTGGAGTTGTGCAGCCCTTTCACTGTGCCAAGCGTGGCGGATTGGGTTTTTATGCCCGTACCGGCTGTCATTGAGGCCGTGACAATCCATAGAACGGAAATGCTGGCGGTCAGGTTCGCAACCGTCGCCCCCGCATTCCTGGAAGCGGCGAAAAGCGGGAGTCCAAAGACCACGAGGACGAGGACAAGCCGCCATCTCGTTTCCAGCCAGTATTTGTACCAAAGCATTAGTGGCTCCTCACATGTTCCAGAAAAATCTCTTTCAGGGTGACGGGGAATCTCTCGACCGACGCCCCGGGGAGAGCCTGCGCCTGTGCGAGCACGCCGTCGATATTCCGGCTCGCCAGGATAGAAACCGTGCGGCCGTCCTGCTGAACGTGTTCCGCTCCGTCCACCCAGCGCACGGGCTCCGCCAACTGGCGATCGAGAACCACACGTATGCGCTGGTATTGGCTCTTCAGATCGTCGAGCGGTCCCGCGATTACCGTGCGGCCGGCCGCGAGGATGCAAATGTGATCTGCAATCTGCTCCACTTCATGCAATTGATGGGACGAAAAGAATATTGTGGTGCCTTCGGCGGCCGCCAGAGCCATCAATTCACGTAGTATGTCCTCTACACCTGCCGGGTCGAGACCGTCGCTCGGCTCGTCGAGGATGAGAAGCTCGGCTCCCCGCGCGATGGCGAGCAGCAGCATGAGCTTGGACCGCATGCCTTTCGAAAGCGCCTCGGTTTTTCGCCGCGGCGGGAGTTCGAACATTTCGAGATAGCGTTTTTCCAGATCGGCCCGCCATTTCGGGAAGAACGATCGCGTGAAGCGGATCATCTCTTCAACCGTCATATAGGGATACAGGTCTTTGTCTTCCGTGACAAATCCCGTGCGGCGGCGGATCTCGAGGGATTGAGCGCCGTTCGCTGGCAATCCGAACACCCGGGCCTCGCCGCTGTCGCTCCGGATCAAGCCTATGAGGATCTTGATCGTCGTCGTCTTGCCCGCGCCGTTGCGCCCCAGAAATCCGTATACGCTGCCGCGCCGCACTTCGAGATTCAACCCATTCAGCGCGGCCACCCCACCGTACGACTTACGCAAATCGCGCGTTTCTATTACGAAGTCACTCATTCCCGCCTCCCGGCAACTTTTCCATCTCGAGCGCCGACAATTCGCTTTCCAGCAGGCGGCGAATCTCTGGCTCTGAAATCCCCAGCGCGAGCAGCTTTTCGATGGCGGCCTGCATGACTGCTTGTCCTCTCCGAATAATCTTCACGCGCCCGGCTTCCGAATCGCTGATGTAAGCGCCGGAGCCATGACGCAGCTCGACGACCCCTTCGTGCTCGAGCTCGCGGTAAGCCCGGACCACGGTATTGGGATTCATAACCAAATCTTCCGCCAGCTTTCGTATCGTCGGGAGTTGCTCGCCGGCCCGCAGCGCCCCGGTCTCGATGGCGTGCTTCACCTGCTCCATCAGCTGGAGGTAAAGCGGAATCCCCGACGAATGACTGACGCGAAATATCAAGTGTGCTAGTCTGTTGATACAGTACACACTCGCCGTCATTTCGTCAAGAGCGATCTTCGTTCGGTAAACTCCCCAACGGGACCCCACCTGGTCAAGCTATGAAGCCAATCACCCGCGTCGCCGTTCTCGGAGCCGGAACCATGGGTTCCCGCATTGCTGCCCATTTTGCGAACGCGCGCATCCCGTCGCTGCTGCTCGATATCGTTCTCCCCAATGCGGCGGCCCGGGATCAGGCCGCCCGCAGTGGCCTGGAAGCGTCGCTGAAAGGCCGCCCTGCCGCGTTCTTCGTACCCGAATCGGCCGGACTGGTGACGACCGGTAATTTCGACGACGATTTGCCGAAGATCAAAGGCTGCGACTGGATCATCGAGGCAGTCACGGAAGATCTCTCGATCAAACGAGCCCTTTACGATCGCGTGATCGAACACCGCTCGCCCGGCGCCGTCGTCTCGACCAACACCAGCGGCATCCCCCTCGCGAATATTTCCGAAGGTTACCCGGCCGAGTTCCGCGAGCACTTCCTTGGCACGCACTTTTTCAATCCGCCGCGCTATCTCCATCTCGTGGAAATAATTCCCGGGCACGACACGCGACCGGAGATTCTCGCTTTCATTGCCGATTTCTGCGACCGCCACCTGGGCAAGGGTGTCGTCCCCTGCAAGGACACGCCAAACTTCATTGGCAACCGCATCGGCGCTTTCTTTGGCTCGACGGTGCAGCGGCTGACGGTCGAACACGATCTCACCATCGAGGAAGTCGACGCGCTGACCGGACCTTTTATCGGCCTTCCGAAGAGCGCCAGCTATCGACTGCTCGACATCGTCGGCCTCGACGTCTGGGAGCACGTCACGAAGAATCTCTACGAAGCCGTCCCCAACGACCCGTTTCGCGATCGCTTCCAGCTCGCGCCTTTTGTCGTTGAAATGATTCGGCGCGGCTGGCTTGGCGACAAGCGCGGCCAGGGCTTCTACAAGCGCGTCGGCAAGGATCGCGAGATTCACGCGATCGACCGAACCACGTTCGAGTATCATCCGGCCGTCAAACCGCGTTTTGCGTCCCTCGAAACCGTGCGGAAGATCGAGCCGCTGGCCGATCGTCTCAAAGCGCTTATTGCCCTCGACGACAAAGCAGGGCGGTTTCTGTGGCAGTTGCTTAGCGAGCATATCCGTTACGCGGCTCAGATGGTTCCCGAGATTTCCGACCGCATCGTCGAAATCGACCGGGCCATGCGCTGGGGCTATGCCAACGCGCTCGGCCCTTTCGAAATGTGGGATGCGCTCGGTTTTGAAACGACTGCGCGTCGCATCGCATCCGAAGGACGCGCGCTTCCGGAGCGGATTCTCCGGATGTTGGGTACGAATGGTTCGAAGTCCTTCTATCGTCCGGCGGCCCTCGATGGCCAGCCGCGGACCGAGTACTTCAATCTCGAAGCTTCTGCTTACCGGATCCTGGAACCGCGGCCCGGCATTGCATTGATCTCCGACCTGAAGCGGGCTCGCGGAGTTGTAAAGACGAACCCTGGCGCATCGCTGGTCGATCTCGGCAACGGCGTGCTCTGCTGCGAGTTTCACAGCAAGGCCAACGCGATGGGTGATGACATCCTGCACATGGTGCGCGCGGGCCTCGCTGAACTCGAAACCAACTTCGAAGCCATGGTGATCGGCAACCAGGGGGAGAACTTTTCCGCGGGCGCGAATCTGATGATGGTCCTGCTCGCCGCGCAGGAGCAGGAATGGGACGATCTGAACGCCGCCATCCATGCTTTCCAGCAGATGAACATGTCGCTGAAATATGCGCCGAAGCCGGTGGTGGCGGCTCCCTTCGGGCTTGCGCTCGGCGGGGGTTGCGAACTGCCGCTGCATTGCTCGCGCATCCAGGCTTCCGCCGAACTTTACATGGGTCTCGTGGAAGTTGGCGTGGGATTGATTCCGGCCGGTGGAGGCTGCAAGGAAATGCTGCTGCGTTCGCGCGATCTTAAAAAGATCTTCGAGCAGATCGGCTTTGCGAAGGTTTCGACCAGCGCCGCCGAAGCGCGGCAGTTCCGGTTCCTGCGGGATGGTGACGGAATCTCGATGAACCCCGAGCGACTGCTCGACGATGCAAAGCAACTGGCGCTTTCACTCGTCCCCGGCTATGCTCCGGGAGCTCCTCGCACCGAGATCGAGATTTCCGGCGACGAGGGTTTCGCGCTGATGAAAATGGGTGTCTGGATGGCCCACAGGGGCGGCTACATCTCGGCTCACGACGCATTGATCGGCGAAAAGCTTGCGTATGTTCTGAGCGGTGGGCGGCTTACCGGGACCCCGAAGGTCTCTGAGCAATATCTCCTCGATCTTGAGCGCGAGGCGTTTCTCAGCCTCTGCGGCCGGGTGGAAACGCAACAGCGCATCCAGCACATGCTTAAGACCGGCAAACCGCTGCGAAATTAATTTCGTCCGCTCTAAAACATTAATTAACGCGGCTATAATCTGAATTTCCTTGACACTTTTCCGGACCCGTTATTTCATGGGGGTCGGGGGGAAACCAAACTGACCGCTGCTGAGCCACTCACGGAAGACCGCGTTGACCGCGACAATTCGCCGCACCTGACGCCCTACGATCTGAAAATTCTGGGCGAAGTGGAACGCTCACTGGCAAATGGTCTGGAACTGAGGGCCTGGTGGGAGCGCGTCAGCGCAACAGGTAACTTCGAACAGCGATTCCCGACTGCGCTGACTTTGAACCGCCCCGATTCCAGCTACGCCTATTTCGATCACGCCGTCGTGAACGGCAAGAGAATCCCCATCATGGGCGATATGCAGGAAATGTTCTACGACAACACCAAGATTCCACGCGATGCTCCGCCTGACCACAGGCAAGCGTCGGTAGAGTGGACGCGCGACCAGCTTCAGGAATACATCATGCACTACTATTCGCGGACCAGTTCTTCGGACTTGCCGCGATATTACGAGCCCGGCGCGCCGACACCTCCGGCGTATCTGAATCCGTTCGGGTTGTGTCCGCGGAATGAAACCGACAAGGCAGGCTTCGGTCAGAAGCAGCTCTATTACAAACTGCTCGATGGCGGGCGGGTGGGCAAGTTTCCGAAAGATCAGGAACTCACGATCATCGATCTGCGCGAGATCGGAACGAAGTACGAATGGATGGTCGGCGATGCGCGCATGTTCGGGTTCCAGTTTTCTTTTCTCCCTCTCGGCGAGCAGTTTCCTTACGGCGAACTGCCGCTGCGAGAAACGCAGCTCGCTGTAATCAGCAAAGACTTCATCGTCAATAACACGTATCCGTGGGACGCTGCGGCCGATGACGGCATCGTTGGAGAGTTCGGCTACGGCCTGGCGACGTTGAAGATTCCGTATGACACGACGATCGTCGGGTATGGGCCGGGATATTTCGACCAGGGCTTCATGACGTATACGTGGCGCATCATGAAAACGGGGTCGATCAAGGCGCACATGGAATTCTGCGTCAACCAGCCGGATATCGTGCTCAATCCGTCGTTAAACCCGATCGCGTACGGGATCAAAGTGGCCGATGCCGTTTCATTCGGCATGGCGAGCGACCTTCTCGATAAACTGCCCCGTGCCGTGCGCGGCGCTCTCATGGACCCCGTATTCGGTTCGATCGCGCTCGCCAATATCGCGACGCTCGGATGGGCGGCGAGAGATCTCAATCTCTCTCAAGCCGGCGTCATGAAATTGTTTTTGTACTATCACTACCTTGTTATTTACACGCTGGTGGCGAACTCGGTATCGACGTGGAGGCAGATACCGGACTGGCTCGATGCCGCGGCGCTACCCGATTGGGTGGTTAAAGGAAGCGGTTAGTCCAGGCAGATTCGCCGCTTCCTTCAACTGGATGCCCGACAGCTTCCGGCGTCGCGATTCGTTCATCAGGAATACCAGTTTGTTCCCCGCGGCCGCGTAGCTCAGCCCTTCCGCGCGAATGTTCGAGATGCAGTTCCGGTCCGCATCGGTAAGGTCAACCCGCGGGCTCCAGCTCAGATAGATCCCCAGGCTGTCCGACGAACTGAGGCCCGGCCGCTCGCCGATGAGCACGATGGACATCCCGGCGCCAAGGCATTCGCCGATTTCATCCCCGATTGCGACCCGTCCCTGCTCGACGATTACGAACGGTGCGAGTTTCCACTCCGGGAGTTCCAGCAAAGACAGCGATGCTGCGATAGTTCTGGCCGCGTGAAGTTGTACCGCGGTGGCCGAAAGGCCATCGGCAATGACAAACGCTACGTCGAATTTGCCTTCATTGCGGCCCAGCAGAACGCGCGACTCATTGCTCAGACGGCGTCCGAGATCGGGGCGGCGCAGGTAAGTCGCGCGGTCCGGAACCCTGCTCCGCACGAGTAATACTTCCTCTCCGAGTGGCCTGAGTTCACCCGCGAGGCGCTGCGAATCAAGCTCCGAGTGCACGGCCTCGCGCGCCCTGGCATGAGCAAGTTGCAGTCCAAGCAGTTCGTTGGTTGGCAAGCTGTTGCCTGCCCGCGGAAGACCCACGCGCGCGCAAGTGAAATCACACAGACGCGGCAGGCTCATTTTTCAAGAAGGGCCCGCGCGCCGGGAAGCTCGGCCTTTCGGGTCTGCATCCAGCTTTCGAATTCCGGCGCGGGCCGCAGGTTCAGAATGCGCCGCAGATAAAGCGCGTCATGGAACGACGTGGTCTGATAATTCAGCATGATATCGTCGCCGCCCGGCACTCCCATGATGTAATTCACACCCGCGGCACCCAAAAGTGTCAGAGTCGCGTCCATGTCGTCGGAATCGGCTTCCGCGTGATTGGTGAAGCAAACGTCGCAGCCCATCGGCAGGCCCAGCAGTTTGCCGCAGAAGTGATCTTCGAGCGCCGCTCTTAGAATCTGCTTCCCATCGTAAAGGTATTCCGGACCGATGAACCCCACGACCGTGTTCACGAGCAGCGGCTGCAGACAGCGCGCCACCGCGTAAGCGCGGGCTTCGCACGTTTGCTGATCGACGCCATGGTGCGCGTTCGCAGACAGCGCGCTGCCCTGGCCGGTCTCAAAGTACATCAGGTTGTTTCCCACTGTGCCGCGATTCAATTCGAGCGCCTGAGCGCGCGCCTCTTTCAGCATCGCAACGTCGATGCCAAAGGAACGGTTCGCCGCCTCCGTCCCGGCGATTGACTGGAATACCACGTCCACCGGCGCGCCTTGCCGCATTGCTTCCATCTGCGTCGTCACATGCGCCAGCACACAGGTTTGCGTCGGGATCTCGAAGGTCGTCCTGAAACGGTCGAGCATGCGCGTCAGGTTTACAACGCTCGCGATGTTGTCGGAGACCGGATTAATTCCGATCACCGCATCGCCGCTGCCGTAAGTGAGCCCGTCGATGACGCTGGCGGCAATTCCTACCGGGTCATCCGTGGGATGGTTTGGCTGCAGCCGCGTCGAGAGCCGGCCGGCGAGCCCGAGCGTGTTGCGGAATCGCGTGACCACGCGGATCTTCGCGGCTGCCGTGATCAGGTCCTGCAGCCGCATAATCTTCGAGACTGCAGCGGCCATCTCGGGCGTGATGCCGGGGCCAAGACTGGCGAGCGCCCCGGTGGTCGCCGTGTCGCTCAGCAGCCAGCCGCGGAATTCCCCCACACACATCGCGGCGACTGGAGCGAACGCCGTCCCGTCGTGCGTGTCGGCAATCAGCCGGGTGACTTCGTCTTCTTCATAGGGCACCACCGCTGCGGCAAGGAACGTCTTCAGGGGCAAGTCTGCCAGAGCCATCCGGGCGGCCACGCGCTCCTCCGCGCTCCGCGCCGCGAGGCCGGCAAGCTCATCGCCGGATCGAGCAGGTGTCGCTCTGGCCAGCAGGGTCTTCAGGTCGGCGAATCCGTAGACGTTGTGGCCCAGCGTCGATCGGTACGCGCCCATGCAGAACACTCTACCGTGGGCCGAAGCGGCAGTTTTCGAGTGCTCCTTATTGCTTCTTCGTTGTCTGCGGCGCAATCACGGGTCCGGCCGGGACCTCGCCAGCCGCGCCGTTCCGCGCCTGAATTCGAAGTATCGATACCGCGGCCATATCGCGCAGGATGTTGTGCGAGTCCATGAGCAACGGATCCAGTTTTTCGATGCTGCCGCCGTTGCCGCGATCGCCCAGTCCTTTCGCTGCTTCCAGCCGAACGAACTGGTTGTCGTCCCCAAGCGCCCACTCAAGTAACTGGACCGCATACTCGTCCGGATATTTGGCAAGATACGCCGCCGCCGCGGCTCTTCCCGGCGCGCCTTTGCTTTTCAGATCGGCCGTATCCTTGATGGCGGGAATGACGATCGATACAGGCCCGAACATTGCGCCGGTGGCGTCCTGCGCGCCCATGAGAACCAGTTGTCCCGGATGGTGCAGCTTTCCTTTGGCTTTGCGCATGGCATTGGCGAGAAAGCCGGGCGTATCTTTACGTTCACCCGCGAGGACCGCGATCAATACCTCGCGTCCGCTTGAATCGCCGAGTTCCACAAGGGCCTTCGCGGCCGCGAAAGAGACTTCCGGGGAATCGTCCAGCGCCTGCGTCAGGCCTGGTATTGCGGATGTTGCCTTCAACTCGCCCAGCGTCAGCGCGGCGGCGCGGCGCACAGCGCTCTCCTTGTCGTGCAGCGCGGCCTCCGCCCGGCGGACTGCCTGGGGCTCACCCGCGCCCAGCGTTGCCATCGCCGCCAGTGCCTGCTCGCGATGTGCGGCGTTCCCTGCCAGCGATTCGTCGATGACCGACCAGGCGTGGCTGGCCTCCGGCCGGTCGGCGGCGGAGAGAGCCTGAATCAGGAGCAATGCGATCGGCGCGATTAACCTCATGCCGACTCTCAGGCATGCGAGATACCGAAAGTTGATGGCCGCGTAATGGTTCACACGGATCTTCCCACTGTGCTCGCCGGCAGCGCGGGCGAACCGGGCTTTGTGCGACATTGAATCTGGACCTTCACCATGCCTGACGCAGTCATCGTCGATTGCCTTCGCACCCCTGTCGGAAAGGCAAATCGCGGCGCGCTCCGAAATACCCGGCCCGACGATCTTGCCGCTGTTGTCCTGCGGGCGCTACTGGAACGCTATCCGCAAATCCCGGCGGAAGACATCGAGGATGTGATCCTCGGTTGCGCCATGCCGGAAGCGGAGTCGGGCAGCAACATGGCGCGTATGTCCGCCCTGCGTGCCGGTCTGCCTGTCACCACCGCCGGCGTTACCATCAACCGGTTTTGCAGCTCCGGGCTCCAGTCAATCGCCATGGCTTCCGACCGCATTCGCGCGGGCGGCGCGCATATTCTGCTGGCGGGCGGCAGCGAGTCCATGAGCATGATCCCTATGGCCGGCAACAAGCCCGCACCGAACCCGTGGTTCGTCGATCACTACCCGCAGGTCTACATCAATATGGGGCTCACTGCCGAGCAGGTCCAGCGTAAGTATGGCGTTTCACGCGAAGATGCCGACGCCTTCTCATACCGCAGTCATCAGAACGCATTGCGTGCTCAGTCCGAAGGTCGATTTATGGATGAAATCGTTCCGGTAACCGTCGAAACAACGGTGTTGAACAACTCGCCGAAAGGCGCGGAATCCAGACCGGCTCACACGGAAACGATCTTCGATAAGGACGAAGGCCCGCGCGCCGACACCTCGCTTGAGGCTCTCGCGAAATTAAAACCTGTCTTCCATGCGACGGGGACAGTGACCGCCGGCAACTCCTCGCAAACCAGCGACGGCGCGGCCGCGGCGCTTGTCATGTCTTCCGCGAAAGCCCATGAGCTCGGCCTCAAACCGAAAGCTCGTCTCGTGAGTTTTGCTACCGCCGGAGTCCCGCCGGAAATCATGGGCATCGGGCCAGTGGTCGCAATCCCAAAGGCGCTCGCGCTGGCGGGGCTCAAACCTGGCGATATCGAAGTCATCGAGCTGAACGAAGCATTCGCGGCGCAGGCCCTCGCCGTGATTCGGCTCGCGGGGCTCGATCCCGAAAAGGTTAACGTCAACGGCGGCGCGATCGCGCTCGGCCACCCCCTCGGCTGCACCGGCGCGAAACTGACGGCCACCATACTGCGCGAGATGGAGCGGCGCGGCGCGCGTTACGGCATGGTCACCATGTGTGTCGGTGGCGGGCAGGGCGCCGCCGGAATTTTTGAAAGGCTGAACTAACGATGGCAACCGCGGCCCCACCAAAATCTGCGGGCGGCCTCTTCCTCATTGAGGATCAGCCGCCGGCCTCCGTCTTTACCCCCGAAGATCTCACCGAAGAACACCACGCCATTGCCCGCACGGCTCGCGAGTTCTTCGATAAGGAAGTCGCTCCTCACGTCGAGGAGATGCAGCACGGCAATTTTGACGAGGCCGTCGCGCTGCTGCGCAAAGCCGCGGCGCTCGGGCTCGAATCCGTCCTCACGCCGGAACGCTACGGCGGCATGGAGATGGACCTCACGTCCGTCATGGTCGTGGCCGAAGAGTTCGCGCGCGATGGCTCGTTCGGCGGCTGGCACGGGGCGCACGCCGGCATCGGAACGCTCCCGCTCCTCCTCTTTGGCACGGAAGCGCAAAAGCAGAAATATCTGGGCCGGATTTCCAGCTGCGAAATGGTCGCGGCGTATTGCCTCAGCGAGCCGCAGGCGGGATCCGACGCGCTCGCCGCGAAGACCCGCGCGGATCTGTCGCCCGATGGCACGCACTATGTTCTGAACGGCCAGAAGATGTGGATCACCAACGGCGGCAAGGCCGACATCTTCACTGTCTTCGCGAAGATCAATGGGGAGCAGTTTTCCGCGTTCCTTGTGGAGCGCGCCTTCCCCGGTGTCTCGAACGGCGCCGAAGAGAAAAAGATGGGGATCAAGGGCAGCTCCACGACCCCGATCTTTTTCGACAACGTGCCAGTGCCTGTCGATAACCTGCTCGGCGAAGTCGGGCGCGGCCATATCATCGCGTTCAACATCCTGAACATCGGCCGCCTCAAGCTCGGCGGATTCGCCATCGGGGGCTCGAAAAATATCCTGCAAATCGCTCTTGCCTACGCGAAGGATCGAAAAGCTTTCGGCACGACGATCTCGCATTTCGGCATGATCCAGCACAAGCTGGCCGAAATGGCGATTCGCATTTATGCCGCTGAGTCGATGACCTACCGGGTTGAAGGACTTATTGAAAGCCACCTCGAAGGCTTTAGCTGGAGCGAACCCGATGCCGCCCGCCGGATGATGAAAGCCGTAGAAGAATTCGCGGCCGAGTGCTCGATCATCAAGGTCTACGCATCGGAGGTGCTCGACTACGTCGTTGACGAAGGGGTGCAGATCCACGGGGGTTACGGCTATCACCAGGATTATCCGGTCGAACGCGCCTATCGTGACTCGCGCATCAATCGCATCTTCGAAGGCACCAACG
The DNA here is from genome assembly GCA_036272235.1 of Bryobacteraceae bacterium. GTDB lineage: Bacteria > Acidobacteriota > Terriglobia > Bryobacterales > Bryobacteraceae > BOG-234. The sequence continues at coordinate 11,923 of DATAZF010000166.1, forward strand.
AGATCAACCGCCTGCTGATTACGGGCATGCTGCTCAAGCGCGCGCAGCAGGGCCGGCTGGGTCTGGTCAAGGCTGCGAGGGCGCTGATGGAGGAAGTCCTGGCCGGTCCGTCGGCCGGTGTCAGCCTGGTGGGAAACGCGAAGAAGATCGCGCTTCTACTGATGGCGCTGGCATTTGAAAAGTTCGGCGCCGCGCTGGAGAAACAACAGGAAGTCATCGCCGGGATCGCCGACGTGATTATGGAAACCTTCGCAATGGAATCGGCGCAGTTGCGTTCGACAAAGAACGGCATCGCCACTGACATCTGCGCGGTTCTGCTCGCCGATTCGATGGGGCGTATCGAGACATTCGCCCGCCCCGTGCTCGCTGCCTGTTCGGAAGGCGACGCGTTGCGGACAAACATGGCCATCCTGCGCCGCTTCGCGAAGCACGATGCCGTGGATACGATCACCCTCCGCCGCCGCATCGCCGAACGGCTGCTCAGCGCCGGCCGCTACGTGGTCTGACCGTTGCCGCGCGTAATTCTCGCTGTCGGCCTCCCGGGCTCGGGTAAGTCGACTTATCTGGCCGGCCTCGGCGCGCACCCGATTTCGAGTGACGCCATTCGGCTCCAGCTCGCTGACGACGAAACCGATCAGACAATCCACGAGCGCGTCTTCGCCACGATGCGTTACCTTCTCGATCAGCGCCTTGAACTCTGCCGCCCCATAACTTATATCGATGCGACCAACCTCACCCGCCGCGATCGCTTGCCATTCATCGAAATGGCACGAAGGCATGGCAGCGAGGTGGAAGCACTCTACTTCGACATCCCGCTTGCAGTCTGCAAAGCGCGCAACGCCGGCAGGCCCCGCATCGTCCCGCCGGAAGCGCTCGACCTCATGGCCGCAAAGCTGGAGCTGCCTTCTCCCGAAGAAGGCTTCAACCGGATCGAAGTCGTTCGACCCCTTCCCTGAAAATGGCGACAGGCGTCACCAGGCTGATGACAACATAACCGGTACTCTCGAAATCGTAGAAGTATCCGGGTTGCACCAGAACCGCGTGATCGCGCAGCAGCCGCAACTCCGAACCCTCTTCCTGCCCGCTCACGATGGCGTACCAGCCTGCCTCGACGTTGAGAACCCGCAGGCCCGACGCCTGCAGTATTTCCAGATTTGAACGGAGCCGCGCGAGGATCTGGTCTTGCACCGGTCCGCGTAAAGCGAGTAGCTGTTCGAGCGCACACTGCACCGGCGTCCCGGCCGACAAATACGTGTCCGCGATGATCTCGAGGCGCGCCAGCGCTTCCCGCACCCGGTCATGCGGGCCGTTCACGATCATCCAGGCCAGCTTCATTTGCGGCAGTCCCACGGTCTTCGACAGCCCGTTCAGCGTGAAGACCAGCGTCTCAGTTACATCCCGCAGCGTGAGCACCGCGTCGTGGGCAGGCTGTAGCCGGTAATCCTGAAATACTTCGTCGGAAATAATCGGCAAGCCAAATGCGCCGAGTTGCTCCAGTTCGTGCCGGTGCAGAAAATGCCCCGTCGGATTATTGGGGTTCACCAGCACGATTGCCTTCGTCCGCGATGTAAGCGCGCGTTCGATCGTGTGGAAATCGATAAACCATCCCGGAGCGTCGTAGAACAATCCGTAGTGCCGCACACTCACCGATTCGAGCGCTGCTAGATAGTCGAACAAAGGATAAGAGGGGCGGGGAACCAGTATTTCATCCCCCGGATCGCACAGCAGTTTGAGCAACCATGAGTACGCTTCGCTGGTGCTTGCCGTCATCACGACACGATCAATGGCGGCCCCATACTCCCGCCCAATCGTCTCTCTCGCCGCAGCCAGTCCGAAGGGCTCGGGTTCATAACGAACGGCGTCTTTATTCGCGAGGCTTTCGAGAAAACCGGCAGGATATTCGATCCCTGCGTGCGTCGGATTCGACTCGGTCAGATCGAGAATCCCGACGCCCGCCTGCCGCTCCATCCGCAATAATTCCGTGAGGGCGTTCGGATGCAACTCTCCGGGAAGACGCCCCGAAAATTTCATTGCGCGCAAAAGTCCCCTGAGGATATCCGCGATTCCACGGACGGCTCCGGCAGATAGCGATAGAGCCAGCAGGTCCCAACGGTGATTCGCTCGAAGTCCTGGCCTTCATACTCGTCGAGCACTCGCAGCGTCATTTCCGGATTTTGCAGCCGATACAACTCTCCGTGTACCTCGCCATCCGGATCTCCCTTGTACGCTGCGTAGTGTCCAATCCGGTAGATCGACCCGCGCACGGTCGCGCGGCCGACGAACCCCGCTTCCGAACGAAGCAGACGCGCATACCGGTTTTCAAAACCGCTCCGCAGCGTGCCGTAGACGAACAGGAGATTGAGCACTCTCGCTTATAGTAGTGCGTGATGCCCACGATTGAGCCCGCCGCAACAGTCGAAGCGCTTCTAACCGAGTTCCATAAACTCACACCGCAGCTCTCCGAGCATGACTTTCCGGCGGTGGACTTCCACGCGTGATCGCAGGCTGTAAAACCATCGAAGAAGCCGGCACAAAACTCCGGGCGCGTGAGGTCTCCGCCGTTGAACTCGCGCAGGAATCGCTGGCGCGCATTCACGCAGCCCAGCCGCGCTTCAACGCCTTCATCACAATCACCGCCGATCTGGCGTTGGAGCAGGCGCGCCGTGCCGATGAGGACCTCGCCCACGACATCGACCGCGGCCCACTGCAGGGCATCCCCTATGCGCTTAAAGACGTCTTCGCGACGCGTGGAATCCCCACCACCTGCGGGTCGAAAATCTTTCGGAATCGCATGACCGATCACGATTCCGACGCGTATGAAAAGCTCACTGCCGCCGGCGCGGTCCTGATGGGGAAGACCGGTCTGCACGAATTCGCCTACGGGATCACCAGCAATAATCCGCATTTCGGCGCCATCCGCAATCCACACGATCCCGAACGGATACCCGGCGGGTCGAGCGGCGGCTCAGGCGTGGCCGTCGCCGCAGGCCTCGTATTCTTCGCCATGGGCACCGACACCGGCGGTTCCATTCGCGTACCTGCTGCCTACTGTGGATGTGTAGGACTGAAACCGACCTACGGACGCGTCAGCCGCGACGGCGTATTCCCGCTCGGCTTTTCACTCGATCACATCGGCCCGCTCGCGGGCACGGTGCACGACGCCGCGCTGGTTATGAAGGTAATAGCGGGATTTCAGGCGGTTGCGGGCGATATCACTGGCCGCCGCATTGGCGTTCCGCGGAGTTTTTTCCTGGAGCGCCTGGCTCCCGAAGTCGATCGGGCATTTCATCAGGCGCTGGCACATGTGGAAGGCCTCGGTGCTCATCTCATTCCGATCGATGTGCCCGACCCGGCGGCGATAAGCACGATAGGCCGGCTGATCCTCCTGAGCGAAGCTTCGGCTCTTCTCAAGCCATATCTCGACAGGCGCGAAGACTTCGGACCCGACGTGCTCTCTCTGCTCGAGCAGGGCCTGTTGGTTTCCGCCGCCGACTATATCGACGCCCAACGCCTGCGCCGCATCTACCAGCAGCGTTGGATGGAAATCCAGGACCATGTGGATTTCGTTTTCACCCCAACTACGGCAATTCAGGCCCCCCCAATCGGTCAGGATAAGGTCAGAATCGATGGTTCGGAGGAGGATGTTAGGCTGGCTTCCACACGGTTTGTCCGGCCTTTTAATGTCCTCGGTTTACCAGCGTTATCAATACCATCGATAACCAACGGGCTTCCCGCCGGGCTGCAGATCGTCGGAAAATCCGGGTCTGATGAGGACCTCCTCGCCTTCGCCGGCTCGGCGTTTTCACCCCATAGTGGTTGACAGTTGAAACCTGATCCGACTGATTTGCGTATATTTTAGCCCGTAAATCGCAGGCGATCTTCCAAAAACGGGATTTTTTGGAATCAGGCAAATATAACTGTATATTTTTCAGCTATTTAGCAGCGTTGTTAATGGCGTATGACTTGCTATTGTCCCACGATATGACATTTACCGCCTTTCCAGGCACAGCCATGCGTTACCACGCGTTGGTGAAGTCCAATTCGTTCTCAGTTGTCACTACTCGGCATATGTCCGTTTACATGGAAGGAGTGGTTCGATGAAAGCTCTTGTGAATCTGCGGCGCGCTTTCGTAACGGTGGCGGCGCTGGCGGTGTGCTCGTTTGCAGCCTTTGGCCAGACCGTCGACGCGAATGTTGTCGGAACAGTAACGGACGCCAGTGGATCTGTCGTTGCCAACGCGAAGGTCACTGCCACGAACAAGGGCACCAATGTGCCCTACGAAACGAATTCCAATTCTGCCGGCGACTATCGCCTGAACAACGTTCCAGTCGGCAAGTACGACATCGCCGTCACAGCGACGGGTTTCTCGCCGAAGACAGAAGCGGGTGTTCAACTCGATCTGAACCACACTTCCCAGGTAAATTTCAGCCTGGCCGTCGGCAGCGTGACCACTGCGGTCGAGGTGACAGAAGCCCCGGCGCTGATCGAAACCTCTTCGTCTCAGTTACAGACGACTTACGACTCCACCGTCGCCGTAGACGTCGCGGTTACCGGCATTTCGAGAACGATCAATGGAGCCGGTATCTATAACCTCAGCCTGCTGGGCGCCGGAGTGGCCTCTTCAGGCGGAGTCGGGCAGGGGACCGGTCCAAGTATCGCCGGCCAGCGGCCCGAGAATAACTATTTCGCCATTGACGGTGTGGTTAACAACGCACCCGTTACAACAGGTCCGAATGTCTACGTCTCGAATGAGGCCACGCAGGAACTCAACATTGCGCAGAATCAGTTCAGCGCGGAGTTCGGCGGCGCGTCGGGCGGTGTTTTCAACCTCGTCGTCAAAACCGGCACCAACGCAATCCACGGCTCGATTTTCGCTTACTCGCAGAATCGGGATATGAATGCTGTCGATTACAGCGAGGTTGTCGCGGGTAATAGAAGCAACACGCGATTCGACAACAACCGTATCGGCGCCGGCATCGGCGGGCCGATCATAAAGAACAAACTCTTCTACTATGGCAATTTCGAGTACAATCCGCTGGGTCAGGCATCGGTTCCCGGTAATCCGGTGGACGCGCCAACAGCGGCCGGCATCTCACTGTTGAATGGCATCAGCGGCCTTAGCAAAAACAACCTGGGTGCGTTCGAGAAATATGTCCCCGTGGCTGGGGCGGCCAATGGGGATACCACGCTCGTCAACGGAGTATCCATTCCTCTCGGCCCGCTTACCTTCGCTTCTCCGAATTTCAACAATTCCTACCACGCGGTCGTTGCGGTGGATTACAACCTCAGCAGCAAAGACCAGTTGCGCGGACGCTATATCTACGACAAGAGCAGCGGCCTCGATGCAATCGCAAACCTGCCGGCGTTCTTCGAGCCGAACCCCACCACAAACAACAGCGGGTCGTTTACGGAATTTCACAATTTCTCCCCAACGCTGGAAAACGAACTGCGTGTCTCTTACACACGGAGCAACGCCCAAATCACCGCCGGAAACTTCGCCTTCCCCGGCCTGAGCGTGTTCCCGAACATCTCCCTTGACGATCTTGGTTTGCAATTGGGACCCGATCCCAATACCCCGACCGGCTCAATCGGCAACACGTCCTCGGCCAGCGATAACCTGACCAAGACATGGGGCAAGCACACATTCAAGGGTGGCTACCAGTTGATCGACAACATCGTGTCGGGCTTCTTCATTCAGCGCTCCCGCGGTGATTACGACTATGCTTCGCTCGGGGAGTTCCTCGCGGACCAGCAGCCTTCGGGCAGCGCTTTCGGAACGCCCAACAGTGGCGAACGCAGCGTCGGCTCGGCCGGCGGCATTCCGCTGGGCAACCTGGAGCATTCCGCTTTCTTTCAGGACGACTGGCGCTTCCGCTCCAACCTGACCTTCAATATCGGCATCCGCTACGAGTACGTAACGGTTCCTCTCGGCACGCGAGCCCAGCAGCTCAGCTCCATTGCCGACGTCCCCGGCGTAATCAGCTTCACCAATCCACCGCCCAGCAAGAACGAGTGGTCTCCCCGACTCGGATTCGCGTGGTCGCCCGGCACCGATGGCAAGACGTCAATTCGTGGTGGGGTAGCCCGGTCCTTTGACAACACCTATCTCAACCTCAATGAGAATGCGGCGCCGCCTTTCTACCAGACAACGCAGGATGTGAATCCCGCCGCGCCTGTTTCGAACTTTCTCCAGAACGGAGGGTTGGCCGGGCTGGGTACAGGGGCAACTACCGCCGCCGCCGCTCGGGCCGCTATTTCCTCCTACACTTTCCCGCAGAACCGGCCTTACGCTCTGACAGGAACGCTCGGCGTTCAACGGCTGCTGGGCAAGGATTATACGCTTGAGGCGCGTTACGTTTATACCAAGGGCGTCCACCTGTGGAACCAGACCCGGCTGAATATCGCTGAGCCCGTTAACGCATCCAACGCCTTGCCGACATATTTCTCGGCACCGACCGCGGCGCAGCTCGCGCAAAACACAACAACCCTCGGCCAGCTGCAGAGCATCATCGTTCCCGGCGGCACGGCGGCCCTGCCTTACAACAATCTTGCGACGTACGGGTTCAACAACGCGCTGGTCGGGTACAATCCGTGGGGCAATTCTCGTTACAACGGTCTCGCCATCCAGTTGAACAAGCGCTACTCGAATAACTTCTCGTATATCGCTGCGTACACCTGGAGCCACGCACAGGATGATTCGACGGCGACAAACTTCTCGACCATCATGTCCCCCCGCCGTGTTCTGGATTTCCTGGACATGCGTCGCGAGTGGGCCGACTCCGCTCTGGATCGCCGGCATCGTCTGACCATCACGCCGGTTTACGACTTCAAGCCGTTCCAGAAGGGCAACTGGCTAATGAAGAACGTTATCGGCAACTGGAACATCGCCGGCACTTACACGTTCCAGTCGCCGGAATACGCTACCGTTCAGGACGGCCTGGACGCCAACCTGAATTCGGACGCCACGGGTGACCGCGCCGTCATCAATCCGGCTGGCAATGCCAATGTCGGCACCGACGTGGTTGGTTTGACCGCAACCGGAGCGCAAGTCCCCGCCGGCACCAGTTGCGGCAGCGGCGCCTGCAAGAACATCGTCGCTTATCTCGCGCTGAATCCGAATGCCCGCTATGTCACCGCCGGTCTCGGCGCCTATGACAGCGGCGGCCGCAACACGCTGCCCATGGGCCGCACCAACAACATCGACGCCGCTCTGAAGAAAAGGATCGCGATTAACGAGCGGATGTCGCTCGATTTTGGCGCGCAGTTCTTCAATCTGTTCAACCACTCGCAGTTCACGGGCGGTTACCTTTCGGACGTTACCCCTTACAGCACGGCTGCCATCAGCGCCGCCGTATTCCAGCCGCGGAGTTCAAGCTTCGGCCAAATCAACAACTTCTTCCCGAGCAACTCACGGCAACTCAATCTGGTTGCCCACTTTACCTTCTAGCCGGGAAGGTCAGCAGTTCGTTCAATCGGGGCGGGTCTTCGGACCCGCCCTTTTTTTGGTCCTGACACAGGCCGGTGAAACGGCCACCTCGCGTTTATCCCGTTATACTGAAACCAGTCCTTCCCCATGTCCAGGCGCCTTCTCTATGCTCTCGGCGCAGTCCTGTTCATCGTCTCGGTGACGCTGATCGTGTGGCAGGGCTCCTTCCCCGGCAGTTTCGTGGCTCCGGACGATCCCGATCAGACCTTCATTTTCTACGGGCTTTCGATCCTGATTTTCCTGATCTTCGTGTGGTTGGGATTCATGATCGTCAGGCTGCTCTGGAAGCTCTGGATTGAGCGGGCCAGCGACCGCCTCGGTTCGCGCATCAAGACGAAGCTCGTTGTCGGCGCGCTTCTGCTCAGCATCATGCCCGTGTTCTTCATGGTGCTGTTCAGCGTCGAAGTTCTGAACAACAGCATCCGGAAGTGGTTCAATCTTCCGGCCGAGCACGAGCTCGTGGATTTCGACCGCATTGCCCGGAGTCTCGACCGTCAGACTCGCGATCAGGCAAACGTGGAAGCGGAATTGCTCGCCTCGATACCGGAAACACAGTTGCTGCTGAGCGGTCGCGATCCCGTGCAGGCTGGTTTTTCTTCGGCCTGGCTGGAGCAGTTTTGCCAATCGCACGGCGTGCTGGCAGCAAGCATCGTGCTTTCCGGCAACGAGAAGCCGATGGCGCGCTATGGGCAGTTTCCCACGCCGAAGCAGGCGGCTGTAACCGTTCGGGCGCCTGTAGTGGCTTCCGCGTCTTCGGCGGCGAAGAGCGCCGTCAATACCGGATGGGTGCAGCTTGCCATCCCGGTACCCGTTGACGTTGGGCAACAGGAAAAGGCGATTGAGAGTTACCATGGCGCCTTCAACGAATTGCGGTTCCAGCAAAAGGCGGTCCGGCGCAATTATATTTATCTGCTCTCGACGATCGCGGCTTTCATCCTGTTCGCGGCGACGTGGCTGGCAAACTATCTGGCGCGTCAGATCAGCGGACCGGTTTCCGCTGTCCTCGGCGCTGTCGAAGAGGTCAGCAAAGGCAATCTGGGCTACCGAGTCAACGTGCCCGCCGTCGATGAGATGGCGCAACTGGTAAACGGATTTAACCGCATGACCGGCGATCTCGAAGCAAACCGCACCGAGATCGAGGCGCGCAGGCGATTCACCGAAGCCATTCTCGAAAGCATTCCAACGGGCGTCATCTCGGTCGATTCGAACGGTGCCATACTGTTGGTCAACAAAGCACTCGCCGAGATTTTCCCTGATTCTCACCCGCGCAGCGCGGTTCGGCTTGAAGACCTGTTCTCCCGGGAGGACACTGCCGAGATCCGGTATCTCATGAACCGCGCCCGGCGCACCGGCCTTGCCACCCAGCAACTGGAAGTCAAGACGCCACGCAAGACGCTGCATCTCGCCGTCACCGTCTCGGCGATCGAAGGCCGCCGCGGCTCCGGATTTGTCATCGTCATCGAAGACACGAGCGATCTGATGCGCGCGCAGCGAATGGCGGCCTGGAGCGAAGTCGCGCGCCGCGTTGCCCATGAGATCAAGAACCCGCTGACGCCCATCACGCTGTCTGCCGAGCGCATTCTCCGGCAGATGAACCGGCAGTCCGCGGGATTGCCGCCCGCGCCCGAACGGATCGACAAGGTGGTTCGGGAATGCGCCGAGACGATTCTTGAGGAGACCGTATCGGTCAAGCGGCTTGTCGATGAGTTCTCGCAGTTCTCGCGCCTGCCCGCAGCGCAGCCGGTGATCTGCGAGCTGAACGACATCGTCACCAATGGTGTCGCGATTTTTGCCGACCGGCTCGAAGGCATTGAATTCAACATCGACCTGGCGCCTGGCCTCCCTCAGGTTTCTGTAGATCCCGAGCAGTTCAAGCGCATCGTCGTGAATCTCATCGATAACGCAGCCGAAGCCATGCAGGATTCGGCCACGAAGGTCCTGACGGTCCAGACGCGCGCCAGCGGCGAGGACAACAGCGAAGTGGTCGAGATGATCTTCGGCGACACTGGCTGCGGTATCACCGCCGAGCAGAAGGAAAAGCTCTTCCTGCCATATTTCTCCACCAAGGGGCGCGGTACCGGCCTCGGGCTTGCCATCGTCAGCCACATCCTCACCGAGCACAATGCGAACATTCGCGTCGAAGACAACTCGCCTTGCGGGGCCTGGTTCACAGTTGAAATACCGGCATTCTCAGTGGAGAAACAAGCCGCGCCTGCGCCCGCCGCTTCTGCCGCGTTGAACTCCATGCTCGTCTGATCCGTCTCTGCGCGACCTGATGTCCGACACTGAAGAATGACGGCGAAGGTCTCATGAAAACTCCCCGCATTCTCATCGTCGACGATGAGCCGGGCATTCGACATTCACTCGGCGGGATCCTCGAAGATGAGGGTTTTCATGTCGAAGCGGTCGAGAGCGGCGAAGCCAGCCTCGACCTCCTCGCCCGGTCCGTCTTTGAGCTCGTAATTCTCGACATCTGGTTGCCCGGAATCGATGGACTCGAAACGCTCCACCGCATTCAGGCCATCCCGCAGGCGGATCGGCCCGTTGTCGTCGTGATCTCCGGCCACGGCACCATCGAAACCGCCGTGAAAGCCACCAAGCTCGGCGCCTACGACTTTCTCGAAAAGCCGCTTTCCATCGATCGCGTCCTTCTCGTCGCGAAGCATGCGCTCGAACACCGCCGCCTTCGCCTTGAAAACGATCAGTTCCGCGAAGCCGCGGGCGCTCCGCAAATCGTCGGTGACAGCGTTCCCATGAAAGCTCTCCGCCAGCAACTCGCGCTTATGGCCGGGACCAACGGACGCGTCCTGATTTACGGCGAGAGCGGAACCGGCAAGGAGCTTGCCGCGCACGCTCTGCATGCGCTCAGTCCGCGCGCCGCAAATCCGTTTGTGGAAGTGAATTGCGCGGCGATTTCCGAGGGCCTCATTGAAAGCGAGCTCTTCGGACATATGAAGGGCAGCTTCACGCTGGCCCACGAGCGTAAAGTCGGCAAGTTCCAGAAAGCCGACGGCGGCACGCTGTTCCTCGACGAAGTGGGCGACATGAGCTTGAGCACCCAGTCCAAAGTGCTGCGCGTGCTCGAAGACCAGCGCTTCGAGCCCGTCGGCGCCGCGGAGTCCATTCAAGTGGATGTGCGCGTAGTCGCCGCGACCAACAAGAATCTCGAAGTCGAAATCGAGCGCGGCAATTTCCGTGAGGATTTATTCTACCGGCTGAATGTGATTCCCTTTCACGTGCCACCTCTGCGCGAGCGCAAGGAAGACATCCCCGTGCTCGCCGCATATTTCCTCGAGGAGTTCGCCCGCGCTTACGGAAGGAAGCCAAAAGAGCTGACCCCACAGGCGCTCGAAACGCTCGAAGCGCACCACTGGCCGGGCAACGTGCGCGAACTCCGCAACCTGATCGAACGGATCGTCATCCTGAACCCGCAAAGCCGCATCGACGCCCGCCACATCCCTTTGCACCTGGCGAAAAAATCGGCGACTGAGCGCTCAGCCGATCGCTATGGCAGTTTGCAGGATGTCCGCGAAGCCGCCGAGCGCGAATATATTTTGAAGAAGCTCGAGGAATCGAGCGGTAACGTCAGTCGCGCGGCCGAGATGCTGGGTCTGGAACGCAGCAACTTATACCGCAAGATGCGCACTCTGGGCATTGCCCCGCGAGAGTAGCTCATGTACCGCCGGCGGTCGTGCCGCCGGCGCATTTATTCGGAATTATTCCGGATCGTGCAGATTGTGGTGAATCGCGTAGAGCGCGAGCTCCAGCCGGTCCGAAACGCCCAGCTTGTCGAAAATGTTGTGCAAATGGTTCTTGACGGTTTGTTCGCTGATGAACATCCGCTCGGCCATTTCCTTGTTCTTGAATCCCTGCGCCACCAGGATAACGATCTCCCGCTCGCGCGTGCTCAAAGCGCCGCCCTGTTCGCGCAGTCCCAGCCGCGCTCCCGTGCCCGGGCTTCCCGAGCCCTTCTTGGCAAGCCGGCGGATCACCTCGGCGGTCGTCGTTCGATCAAGCCAGAATTCGCCGACATGCACCTTGCGAATGCATTTAATCAGCAGTTCCGTCGATGTCTGTCTCGGAACGATTCCACAGCAGCCTTGCCGCACGGCGTCGACGAAATCCTCTTTCGACTCCTCGTCAACCAGCATGATGACGCGTGGCTTGGAATCCTGAATCGCCGCGAATACTTTATGGCAGTTCGCTGAACTGGCCGGCCATCCGAGCAAGGCTACATCCGGTTGCAGTTTGCGAATAGCTTCGATCGCCGAAACGACGGTGTCCGAGCAGGCAACCACGTCGATATCGCTTTGTGCATTGAGCAGGTTGGCGATCCCGTCACGCAATAGATTCTGATGGTCAACGATAAGCACACGTATCGTTGCCTGCCCAGCGGCTCCGTTCAACGTCTCCGTCACTCCGGCCTGAATCGACATCGCCCTGCGCCTGCCTTTTTATCCGAGTACTCTTCCTCACATTTTAGGAGTTCTAGTACTGCGAAGTCAACCTTGAACGCTGAATTTCGGAAACGCGCCCTGCTTCTGCACTGGACGCGCGCTTCATATAGAGTTGAATTGCCGGAGCCCAATAGAGAGACCATGAAACAGGACATCGCGGAGGTTGAATATCAGCGCTTCTGGAGGGCGCTGCAGCAACTCGGACTGAATGCTTACGAAGCGCGCTCTTACCTCGTGCTGCTCGGGCACTCCCGCTTCAAAGCGCTTGAGCTGGCGCCGCGCGCGCACGTTCCGCGTCAGAAGATTTACGAAGTGCTCGATAGTCTCGTGGAAAAGGGCTTCGCGCGGGTCGTTCAGGATCGCACCAAGCTTTTCTCCGCCGTCGAGCCTAACCTCGCGATTCCCGCGTATCTGGCCCGCAAGCGGGAACTCGCCGAACAGGAATTGACCAATCAGGCGCGCTCCGCCAATAACCTGATGGAAGACCTGAGCGGCCTCTACTCCGAAGGCAAAGGTGGCCGCGGGACTCTCGACTTCCTCCGCATCGTCGCCGAGCCCACGCAGACCGCTTCGGAATACCGGCGTATGCTTGCCGAAGTGAAAGCCGAATATCTGGAATTTTCCCGCCCGCCCTACGCAGTCGATCCGCTCGATGAAATGCTCGTCAAACAAGCTCGCGGCAAAGGGATCCGGTGCCGTCTGCTGATTGAATCCGGAACGCTGGACGATCACCACCGTCAGCGCCTTGTGGAATATGCGGCGGCGGGCGTTGAGATTCGGCAAGCATCCTCTTTGCCGCTGAAGCTCGCACTGTTTGACGCGCGCAGTGGCTTGATTGCGCTGCTTGACCCCGTCATCAGCAAACCGACGTGGACCTCATTGGTGTTTGATCACGCTGGTCTGGGTGAAGCGATGAGGCACCTGTTCGAAGATCGGTGGGAACGCGCCACGGAATTCGTTGAAACAGTCGCGGCCTGAAGACGCGCCCGGAACAAAGGACCACGCGCCAAACGCAGCAAGCATCAGCCTGCCTGGGCCCTTCCGTATACTGTTAACGCCGCTCGTCGACTTTCTCGCGCCGCTTCTGCGTCAGAATCTCCCTCACCGCATAGATCCGCCGGTTTTGCGTCTCGAAATAAGTGCGGATCACCAGCTCGCCGATCAATCCGGTTGAAAACATCATCAGCCCCGCCAGCAGGAGCAGCGCCCCCGCGATCATCAAAGGACCGTGCTCGTAGATAATGTCGAGCTGCCAGAAGACCTTGACGATCAGGCAGTAGCCGAGCATTGCCATTCCCGAAACTGTTCCGATGAGCCCGATCGTTCCGAAGAAGTGCATCGGCCGCGTGAAATATTTCAGCAGGAACCGGATTGTCAGGATGTCGAACAATACGCGGAAGGTCCGGCTCAGCCCGTAGTGCGAAGTGCCCGCGATGCGCGGCGTGTTCTGAATTGGCACCTCGGCGACTCTCGCGCCATAAAAGCTCGCCAGTGCCGGTATGAAACGGTGCAGATCGCCGTAAAGGTGGACGTCCTTCAATACTTCGGCCCGATATGCTTTGAATGTCGTTCCGAAGTCGCGCAGATCGATGCCCGACGCTTTTGACATCATCCAGTTGGCTATACGCGACGGAATCTTGCGCGTGATCGGATTGTCGACGCGCTCCTTACGCCATCCGCTCGCGATATCGTAGCCTTCGTCGATCTTGCTCAGCAGCGCCGGGATGTCTTCCGGCGCGTGCTGCAGATCGCCATCCATCGCGATAATGATCTTTCCCCGCGCCTCATGAAAGCCCGCCGAGAGCGCCGCTGTCTGTCCGAAATTCCGCCGCAGCCGGACCACTTTGAGGTGTGGATCCGTTTGCACCAGGTTCGACAGCAGCTCGTAAGTGCGGTCCGTCGAAGCGTCGTCGATGAAGAGGATTTCGTACGGCCGCCCGGCTTTGAACAAGACCGACGTCAGCCGGTCATAGAGCGGAAGAATCGAGCGCTCCTCGTTGTGGATTGGGACGACAATGGAAAGCATCAACAAATCACCATTCTATCCGGATTGTTCGTTGGACTGAATTGTTTGGATGCATCCCGCTGCGCCGGGTTTCAGTTAACCGGTGCTACGATTTGAATTTGCATTTCAGGCTTTGCGCTCACCGTTTTCAGTTCCTTGCGATCGAGAGCGTTTATTTTCCACCGGATAAAGCCGGCAACGTTCTGCGCGGGGCTCTCCTCGCCACCCTCGAACCGGGCGACCCCGCGCCACTCCGGCCCAGTGGACTTGCCGATCCGCCACCTCCCTTCGTGTTGCGCGCCGCGCACCTGAACGGGCGGCGTTTCGAGCCCGGGGAATCATTCGCCTTCGATCTGCATATTTTCGATCTGCGCGCGCCGCTGGTCGACCGCTTCGCCAGGGTTTGCGCCGAATGGGAATCGACAGGCCTCGGTCCACGCCGCGGGCGCGTGCAACTTCTTCGTTCCGCAGGGACAGGTTCGAAAATCGCAATCGACCTCTCGGATGTGAACCCGGCCTCGAACTGCTCGGTGTATTTTCGTACTCCGACAACGTTAAAAGGCACCCCGACACCCGATGGAATTCCCTTCGGCATCCTGTTTGCGAGAGTGCGCGACCGCATCGCCACTCTGAGCAGCCTTTATGGCGAAGGACCGCCGGTAATCGATTTCGGCGCGATCGCGACCCGCGCTGCTCTTGTGCGGACCGTTCATTCGGATCTCCGGCGTCATAATGTCGATCGCCTCAGCAGTCGCACGGGCGCAGTGCATGGAATCGGCGGTGTCACCGGCTCGGTCGATTACGAAGGGGATCTGACGGAGTTCCTCCCCTGGCTGCGCGCTGCCTTCTGGACGGGCATCGGCCGCCACACCGTTTGGGGAAATGGAGTGATCGAAGTTGTCACCCGATGATCGTGTTCCGTGGCGTGCCACGCTTGCCGCGGCTGCCTGGGAAGGTATCCGTCCCCTTCCGGTGTCCGTCCTGCTGGAGAACGTGCGGAGTCTGTATAACGTCGGCGCCTTCTTTCGCACCGCCGACGGCGTCGCTCTCGAAAAACTCTGGTTGACGGGAATCACCGGACACCCGCCGCAAGGCATGATCACCAAGACTGCTCTTGGGGCGGAAGACACCGTCGCATGGGAGCACATCCGCGATCCGCTGACCACCATAGGGAAGCTTCGATCCCGCAACTACGAAATCGCCGCCGTTGAAACCAGCGCGCATTCGGTCGATCTGTTCGACTGGCAGCCCCGTTTTCCGGTCTGCGTGCTGTTCGGACATGAAACCGACGGACTCACGCCCGAAACGGCGGCATTGGCCGA
>DATAZF010000167.1:0-37497 GCA_036272235.1 Bryobacteraceae bacterium
CGCATGGATGCCATGAAAACCATCGCGCGTCAGCGAGGACTTTCGAAGCGCGACGTTTACAAGCTGGTCAACAAGCTCTGACCGGCCGTCCCTCTTAAACTGCGCGCTTCCTCCTAAAATAGAACTTGCATTCACACGTAACCGTCATCGGCGCAGGTCTTGCCGGTACCGAAGCCGCCTGGCAGCTCGCGCAGCGTGGCATCGATGTCACGCTGCACGAGATGAGGCCTCTCCGGACCACTGATGCACATCAGACCGACCGCCTCGCTGAGCTGGTCTGCAGCAATTCGCTGAAAAGCGATCAACACCCCTCCGCATCATGGCTGCTAAAGAAGGAATTGCGGCGGCTCGATTCGCTGCTGCTGGGGGCTGCGGAGCTGTCGCGGGTACCGGGCGGACAAGCGTTGACAGTGGACCGCGCTCGATTCGCCGCCGAAGTGACACGCGCGATCGAGTCGCACCCACGAATCGAAATCCGCCGGGAAGAAGTCACGGAGCTTGATACCGGCCGGCTGACGGTGATCGCGACGGGCCCCCTCACGAGCGATGCTCTGGCGGGAAATATCGCGAAGCTCACGGGATCGGCGCGGCTCTTTTTTTACGACAGCATCAGCCCCATCGTCGACGCGGCAACGGTGGATCGCGCCATTGCTTTTCCCGCGTCCCGTTACGACAAGTCGCTCGACGGCACCGGCGACTATCTCAACTGCCCGCTCTCGAAACCGGAGTACGAGCGCTTCGTCGATGCTTTGATGCAAGCGCAGACCGTCGAAGCGCACATCCCGAACGACACGCCCTATTTCGAAGCCTGTCTGCCGATTGAAGAGATCGCACGCCGCGGCCGTGATACGTTGCGCTTCGGGCCAATGAAGCCGACGGGCCTCACCGATCCGCGCACAGGCAAATGGCCGTATGCGGCGGTGCAGCTCCGCCAGGAAAATCTGCGCGCCGACAGCTACAACCTGGTGGGATTTCAGAATCATCTGCGATTTCCGGAGCAGAAGCGCATCCTGCGGCTCATACCCGGACTTGAAAACGCCGAATTTCTGCGCTTCGGACAGATTCATCGCAACACATACATCAATGCCCCGGCGCTGCTCGATGCCACACTCCAGCTCAGGAAGCACGCTGCTATCTTCTTCGCCGGACAGATTTCGGGTGTGGAGGGGTACGTGGAGTCGATTGCGACGGGGCTCGTCGCGGGTTTGCTCGCGGAGGCTTATGCGAAGGGAGAGCCGGTGCGTCCGTTCCCGCGCGAGACGGCGATCGGCTCGCTTTGCCATTACATCTCGCATGCCGATCCGCGGCACTATCAACCGGCGAACATCGCCTTCGATCTTTTCCCGCTTCCCGATCCCAGTCCGCGTGATCGTAAAGAGCGGCAGACGGCTGTGTGCCGGATCGCGCTCGAAAAGCTCGACGAATACATGTGCGTCCATGTCTGAACTGGCGCAGGCGATCGCCGACTTTCTGGGTGAGCGGGCGCGCCGCAACGATTCTCCTCACACGCTGCGAAACTACGCGGCGGATCTGCGGGAGTTTCTCGTGTACTTCTCACCGCCGGATACCCAACCTCCACCACTGGCCGGAATCGACCTGCTCAGCCTGCGCGAATGGCTTGCGCATCTTTACGACCGAAAGCTGAAGCCGGCGACGATCCGGCGCAAACTGGCGTCGCTTCGCTCGCTGTTCCGTTACCTGTCGCGCGAGCACCGCATCGAACGTGATCCCGTCCGCCTGCTGCGCTTGCCGAAGATGCCGAAAACGATCCCGGATGTCCCGAACACCGAAGTGACGAATGCGCTTGTGGATGGAGTTGCCCGCGACGATCTGGAGCGGCCGTTTCCCGAGCGCGATCTGCTTCTGCTGGAACTGCTCTACGGCTGCGGGCTGCGCATCAGCGAAGCAGTCGGTCTGGATCTGGACGACTTCGATCGGGGAGAGCGTTGGGTGCGGGTGCGCGGCAAGGGCCGTAAAGAGAGGCAGGTGCCCTATGGATCGAAGGCCTCCGGCGCGCTTGAAATATGGCTGGAGCAACGGGAATCGCCTGCCGAGCCGCAAGCCCTCTTTCTGAATCATCGCGGCGGACGTCTCAGCGCGCGGGGCGGTCGCGAGATCGTCAAATTCTATGCGACTCATGTTGTGGGAGACTCCTCGATCCACCCCCACACTCTTCGTCATGCGTTTGCGACCGATCTGCTCAGCAGCGGCGCGGACCTCAGGGCGATCCAGGAACTCCTCGGGCATGCGCGGCTTTCGACCACGCAAAAGTATACGCAGGTGTCGCTGACCGACCTTATGCGGGTCTATGACAACGCGCACCCAAAAGCGAAACAATAGTTGAAATGAAAAGCCCTTCGTAATCGGCGGACGGGCTGCGTGAATTTAGCCTGCCGGCTTCCGATGCAAATTAGTTCGGTCATCTTCGACATGGATGGGCTCATGCTCGACACCGAACCCATCTACAAGATTGCCTGGCAACAGGCCGCGGTCGAATGCGGCCACGCCATCTCCGAAGCGCTGTATTTCAAGCTGATCGGACGGACCCGAATCGGCGGGGAGGAGATCCTGCGTGAGGCGCTCGGTCCACGCTTCTCACCACAGGTCTTTCGGGTCGCCTGCAGGAAGCGCGAAGCGGCGGCCTTCGCCGGACCGTTGCCCGCGAAGAAGCCGGGCCTCGACGATCTTCTGGCCTTTCTTGAACAACGGCGCATACCAAGAGGCAGTGGCGACTTCGACCGAGCGTCCTGAAGCCGAAGCAATGCTGCGGGAACACAATCTGCGGGACCGCTTCAACGTTCTGGCGACCGGTGATGAGGTGCCGAACGGAAAGCCGTCGCCGGATCTCTTCCTGCTTGCCGCGGGCCGGCTGGGCATTTCGCCGTCAGAGTGTCTCGTTCTTGAGGATTCCGAAGCCGGGATCGTGGCGGCGAACCGCACCGGAATGCAGGTCTACGTCATCCCGGATCTCAGGCCTCCATCCACGTCTGTCGAAAGCCTCGCGCAAGGCAGGTTCGACTCACTTGCATCCGTGGAGAAAGAACTGCGCCGGCAGTCCAGCCTATAACGAAGTTCCGGCCCGGCTGAGCATCTGGCGAATTTTGCGCCCCAGTGAGTCGGCCGAAAACGGCTTTTGCAGAAATGCGGCGCCATCCGCACTGGTTTCTTCACGTTCGGGCGGATTATCCGCATAACCCGAAATGAACAACACTTTGAGGCCTGGGTGCGACGTGCGCAGTCGGCGCGCCAGTTCCCGGCCAGTGATGTTGGGCATCACCGCATCGGTAATGAGGAGATCGAAGCTGCCGGCGCTCCCGCTGATCTGTTCGGCTTCTCTGGCATCGGATGCGAGGATGACGCGATAGCCCTGCCGCTCGAGCATGTCGCGACTGAGTTCCCGCACCAGCGGCTCGTCCTCCACGAGCAGAATGGTTTCGCCCGCGGGGTCGGCAGCGGCGTCGCCGGTACGCTCCACCGCCGTCACGGCTGAAGGCAGGAATGCGTGAAGGCTGGAATACCCGCGCGGGTTCGGACCTGCCGAGCGATATCCGGCAAGGAATCCGCCGGAGTTGGCGACGGTTGCATGAGTCGCGGAAAGTCCGATGGCGGCGCTCTCACCCGCCTGCAGGCAGGTAAGCTTCGGGTCTGACAAAAGATCGGCGACGGCCAGGGCGCAATCAGCGGCGCGCGCTTCGCCTTCCGCAGCGACGCCGGTGACCGAGAGCACGGCGAATTGTCCCGGCTGCACGCCTGGCGAGCGCAGGCAAAAATTTTCCTCCACGTTCGCGAGCTGAGTCTTCAGCTCGAGGCCGGCTGAAGGGGAAGTTCTCCGCGCCTGCGCGGCGAGGGCGCGGATGACAGGCTCGATCTGTTTCTGTGTCGCATATACGGGAACCGATTCCGGCGAAAGCATCAACACGATGCCGGGTTCGCGCGACACGCCGGAGCGCTCGATCGCCTGGTTCAAGTCAAGGCTTCCTTCCGCTGGTGTCTGCCGGCGGCTGAAGGAAAGCAGTTGACGGGTCAGCGCCATGGCGCGATCGGACGCCTGCAGTACCTGCTCGACGCTGGAGCGCGCGGCGTGCGCCGGAGGAAGGTCGGAAAGCGCGAGTTGCGCAAAGCCGGTGACGATCGTCAGGACGTTGTTGAAGTCATGGGCCACGCCGCCGGCGAGGCGCCCCAGCGCCTCCACCTTCTGGGCCTGGCGGAGTTGTTCCTCGATTCGCTTGCGCGGCGTAATGTCCGAGAGCGTGCCCTCGTAATAGAGCACCGTGCCGAATTCGTCCCGGACGACGCGCCCATTTTCCAGAACCGTAATGACTTCGCCGTCGCGGCGGCGCAGTTCGTACTCGACGTTCTGAAACCCGCCCTCGCGTTCCAGCTGTTCCAGAAGCCGCTGCCGGATATGCGGATTGACGTAGAGGTCGTTGGCGATATTAACGTCATTCATCTCCGCTTCGTTGTTCAGCCCGAGCATGCGGACCAGCATCGGGTTGGCGGCGAGAATCCGGCCATCGGGAGTGCTCTGATAGACGCCTTCGAGAACGCCTTCGAACAGATTGCGGAAACGTTCCTCGGATCGGCGCAGAGCGTATTCCGCGCGCTTGCGCTCGGTGATATCCGTCATCATCGCGAGCGAACCGGGCGACTCTCCGTTGAGGAAGTTACAACAGGTGAGGACCCAGATCTCGGTGCCATCCTGCCTGCGAAGGCGGCGGTCGAATTGTTCCTTTCGCCCGTTGCGGAGGTTCGCTGCCCGGATCCGTTCCATGGAAAGGTCCGCCGGCAGGAAGAATTCATCCACTTTCCTGCCCACCAGGCTTTCAACGGTCACGCCCAGCATTTCCGCCATTCGCGCGTTGGCGTAGGTAATGACATCGTCGTCGTCATGGACCCAGATGCCCTCGGCCGCCGTTTCGACGAGCTGCCTATGCCACGTCTCGTTACGGGTCGCTTCGCGCATGGAACCCCACATCCGCGAACTGCCGATGCTCAGAAGCACGGCTTCCAGACTAAAGACAAAGCACCGCAGAAGTATGTGCGGCGGTGAGACGCCGTGGCTCGAAAGATTGTAAGCGGACCATGCCACGAGCAGGGTGGTGGCGGTGAGCCCGGGACCAGCGCCAGCCCACGCCGCACTGGCGATGATGGCCGCAAAAGCCGTCAAAAAAGGAAAAGTCGGATCGCTCGATACCTTATCGAGGAAAAACTCCAGAGCCACTGCAACGACGCAGGCAATAAGAGCAAAGGAGTAACGGACCCAAGCTCGTTCGCGGCCTGTGATGTTCCTGAATTTCTGTGGTGGAATTTTCAAGGGCGCAATACTTCAAGCCTATGATACCGTACTTACCAGTACGGTTGTTTAACATTCCGCCATCACGAACTGCGTTATTAATCGTAAAGTTTTCCTAAGCGTGCACGCCACGGTCCGTCTGATGGACGACCGGAGGCCGCGCGTCGCTGCCGAGGGAAAACAGGAGGCCGGCGACGACAACCACCAGCGCTCCGATCACGTTGTACCAGAGGTAAGCGATTTGCGTGAACCTCGAACACGCGACGATTGCCGCCTCGCCAACCAGCATCGACCAGAATGCGGCTGAGCCTCCTACTCGCTTGAAGAAAAAGGCGAGGATGAACACCCCCAGTAAGATCCCGTAGAAGTAGGATCCGATTTCGTTGATCGCCTCCACGAGGGAACCACGGTTTTTCGCATACTGCGCGAACGTGACGGCCCAGACTCCCCAGACCGCGGTGCTCACGCGGGAAACGATGAGATAGTGACGGTCGGTTTCCTGCGGGCGCAATAACCGGCGGTAGAGATCCATTACGGTTACCGTCGCGAGCGAGTTCAGTTCTCCGGAACTCGACGACATTGTGGCATTCAAGATCACGGCAATGACCAGACCTATCACTCCCGCCGGAAAGTAGGTTGTGACGAACGAAAGAAAAATGTAGTTGGTGTCGTTGAAGCGTCCCTTCTTTTGCGACGTTTCAAAGAGCGTAGCGCCGGCCTGCCGTGCGGCTTCAACTTCGTGCTGGGCGGCGCGGTACGCTTCGGTCGAAGCCTGAAGGTTCGTCGCGTTATCCCGCTTGCGCGACGCATTCAGGTTCTCGGCGGCCTGCTCGCGCTTCCGCCAGGCGGCGTCGAATTTGCTTTGCACTTCCGAATATTCCGGCTGGGATCGGATCGCCTGCATAGCCGTTTTTTCAAACAGCAAAGGCGGTTGGGCGAAAAGATAAAAAACGAATACCATCGCCCCGACGAAGAGAATAAAGAACTGCATCGGGACTTTCGCCATCGCATTGAAGAGCATGCTCAGCTTGCTCTGCGCGACCGATTTACCGCTGAGGTACCGCTGCACCTGAGACTGGTCGCCGCCGAAATATCCCAGCATCAGAAACGTGGCGCCCAGCAGGCCACTCCAGATGTTGTAACGGTTATTCCAGTCAAACCTGGTGTCGACGGCGTTGAGTTTCCCCACAGCTCCTGCCAGGTAGACGGCGTCGGTGAAACTCACCGAATGAGGCATCAAAGCAACCACAGTGATGAGAGCGAGAATTAATCCCGCGAAGATGATGGACATTTGCAATACGTCCGTCCACGTGACTGCCGGTATGCCGCCCAGGATCGTATATAAAACGCAGATGCTGCCAATCAGAAATGTCGTCATGGTGTCGTTCCATCCGAAGATGACGCTCATGACGATGGCAGGCGCATAGAGTGCGATTCCTACCGCCGCGCCGCGCTCGATAAGAAAAACAATCCCCGCCAGCGCGCGTGTTTTGGCATCGAAGCGGCGCTCGAGATACTCATAGGCCGTGTAAACGCCGGCCTTATGAAAGATGGGCACCGCTGTTGCCGAAAGGATCACCATCGCGATCGGCAGTCCGAAATAGAACTGCACGAAACGCATGCCGTCGACGTAGGCTTGTCCGGTTGTCGCGATGAAAGTGATTGCACTGGCCTGCGTCGCCATGATCGAGAGGCCCATCGCATACCAGGGCATTGTTTTTCCGGCAAGCAGGTAGTGGCTGGTGGTGGTGCCGCCGCGGCCGCGCCAGAGTCCGAAGCTGGGGATCGCGATGATGGTCGCGATCATGACGATCCAGTCGAGGGTTGTCATGATTTGAAACAGGCAGGCGGTTTCGCCTGCCACTGCTGCCTGTCACGCCTGTTCATGCGAAGTAGCGCGTGAACGCGTAGAAGAGGCCGATCAGCAGCGCGAGCCAGCCGAGAACAAATATGTAGACAGCCCGCCAGGTGCCAAAAATGGGCGGAGGTTCGCTGTCGTAGGCTTCCGGCGGCAATCGGAACTTCATTGAAACAGCTTATGCCACCGGTCACTCAGAACAGCAACTCGCCGCGCAGGACCGTCACCGCCTGGCCCGACAGAAAGACGCGATCTCCCTCGACCCGCACCTTTACCAGGCCGCCTCGCGCCGACGCCTGGAACCCAACCATTTCCGTCTTGCCGAGACGCTTACTCCAGAACGGTGCAAGCGCCGAGTGAGCGGATCCCGTGACAGGGTCTTCGTCGACGCCCGAGCCCGGTGCGAAAAAGCGGGAGACGAAATCGAAATCAGTGCCTTTCGCCGTTACGATGACGCCCCGCACCGGGAGCTGGCGCAGCAGATGATGGTTCGGAGTCAGCGCGCGCAGCGTGGCTTCATTACCCACTTCAACCAGGTAATCGAATTGATTCCGGCCAGTGTAGAGAAGCTCGGCGCCGAGCGCTTCCGCAAGTTGCGAAGGGGCTGCGGCCGACTCGGCGAGCTTTGCCGGAAAGTCCATCTCGATCCAGTCGCCGGAACGTTTACAGGTCAACAGCCCGCTGCGGGTATGGAAGCGGGCTTCGGCGTCCGGTGCAATATGGTTGTCCTCCCAGAGCACGTGCGCGCTCGCGAGCGTGGCATGGCCGCACAGGTCCACTTCGACGGCGGGCGTCAACCAGCGGAGACGGTAACCGCCATCTTCCGGGTGTAGAAATGCGGTTTCGGAAAGATTCATTTCCGCGGCGATGTGGCGCATCCAGTCTTCATTCGCCGGGCCGGCCAGAACGCATACGGCAGCCGGATTTCCCGCAAACGGTTTGGCCGTGAAAGCGTCTACCTGAACAATTCTGGCGGGCATTCAACGATTATGACAATAAGAGCAGATGAGCGGGATCACCATCGGGCTTGCCGGCAAACCTGACGCAGACAAGGCGTGGGCCATCGTTCAGGAGTATTACGATGCTGTTTCAGTGGTGGTTCGGGAGGACGCAACTACGTTCCTTGCCGCCTTTTTCGCCGCCCAGTCGGGAATCTGGCTGGCGAGGACTGCCGATGATGTTGTGGGTTGCGTCGCGCTTCGTCCGCTCGATGCGATTCCTGGCGCCGGGGAAGTCAAGCGCCTTTATGTGAAGCCTGCGGCGCGAGGGCGGGGAATCGCCGAGCTTCTCCTCATCGCTCTCGAGGAGTATGCCATCGCCGCCGGTTATCAGGCACTTTATCTGGATTCAAAGGACGATCTCGAAGCCGCCATCCATTTCTACGAGAAGCACGGATACACACACTGTGTCCGTTACAACGACAATCCGCAGGCGACTATTTTTATGCGGAAGCTGCTGAAGGCTCAAGCGAAGTAACGCGCCCGGCTTCCTCTGGCCGTTGGCCGTCGGGGATTGTTGAATCGCTCCGAACACCTTGTTCGCAGCTTCGATCCATGGTGTGTGTGCCGCCTCATCGATGGCGATGAGCCGCGCGTTGGGAAGCACGAGAGCCCATTCGCGTCCGATCCCACTGTGATTAGACATCCTTGCGGGATATTGCTTGCCGGAACAGCCTTGTCGGCCCGATCTCGAACAAATCCACCGGATTTGGCTTCGATATTTCGCAGCGTAGAGTGCCATTAATCAGGCCGGCGCAGAGGGTGTCCGATCGGGTCCGGTTTGTCGAGGTGGATGTCGGCGCGTAGTTTCTTATTGTTGCGGGATATATCCGACTGCGATGAGTGTGCGGTCTTCGGCAAGCGTTCACAACCCTTGAAAATATTCTGAAATGCCTCATTGGTAAATATTTACAGCCGAAAACGTCGATTCGAGGAACCGGTCTTTGCAGGCTTGCGTGCTACTTTCCAGTCGAGAACCGGCTACCTTCGGCCGGGCTTGAACCGCGCGAACCTTCTGCCGCGACGCTAATGGTGTCGCCGGAAGGCGCCGCGCGGTTCCTGTATTACCGTCCGTTTGGCGGCGGGCGGTAATAGAGTCCGGGGCCGGGTGGGCGGCCTCGGATCCAGCGCGGCCCGGGGTCTCGATGGACTTCGGGCCGCTGCAAACCACCATGGGCGAAGCCGGACTCGGAATTGTTTCGACTGTGATACGATCCCCTCGTAATTTGAATTTTCCGCCGCAACCGACGCTCCGCGCCTGTGCGGTTTACGGAGGCATCCGTGAAAATTTACGAGACGAAGGATATTCGCAACGTAGGCATTGCAGGTCACGGCCACAGCGGGAAGACCTCTGTTGTGGCCGGGCTCCTTTTCGCCGCAGGGGCTACCAACCGCCTGACGCGCACCGACGAAGGCAATACCGTTACCGACTATGACGAGGAAGAGATCCACCGCAAACTGACGATCTCGAGCTCGGTCGCCGCCATCGAGTGGAAAAAGACCAAGATCAACATCATCGACACCCCCGGCTTCAATATGTTCGTGAACGACGCCCGCGCCACGCTGGTTGCCGCGGATGCTGC
This sequence comes from Bryobacteraceae bacterium, assembly GCA_036272235.1. GTDB lineage: Bacteria > Acidobacteriota > Terriglobia > Bryobacterales > Bryobacteraceae > BOG-234. The sequence continues at coordinate 9,733 of DATAZF010000167.1, forward strand.
GATCTTTATCATCGATGCCGTTTCGGGAGTCGAGCCGCACACCGAAAAAATGTGGGCGATCGCGGAGGAACTCGAGCTTCCGCGAGCCATCGTCATCAACAAGCTGGATCGCGACCGGGCGAGCTTCGAGCGGGCGCTCGAAAGCATCCACGCCCGCTTCGGGCGCGCCGCCGTCCCGATCCAGCTGCCGCTCGGAAGCGACAAGGATTTCAAAGGCATAATCGATCTCATCCGCATGAAGGCGATGCTGTATACGCCTGATGGGGACGGCAAATCCCGCGAGGCCGAGATCCCGGCTGAATATGCCGACGCGGCCAAACTCGCCCACGAAGAACTGGTCGAGATCGTGGCGGAAGGCAAAGACAATCTGATGGAGGAGTTTTTCGAGAAAGGCACCCTGCCGGAAGAGCACATCATCACCGGACTCGACGAGGAAATGCGCGAGATGCGCGTCTTTCCAATCGTTTGCATGTCCGGACCGCACAATATCGGCTCCGATATGCTGCTCGATCTAATGGCCGAGGCTTTTCCGTCACCGGTCGATCGTCCGCCGGTCAAGCTGACGCTGAATGCCGCTCCGACAGAGCGGAAGTACTCAGACAGCGGTCCCGCCGCCGCTTATGTCTTCAAGACGACGGCCGACCCGTTCGCAGGGCGGATCACGTATTTCAAGGTTTTGTCCGGCTGCATCAAGAACGATGCCAATCTGCAGAATGCTCCGAAAGGAACGACGGAGCGGCTGGCGCATATCGGCGTCCCGTTCGGAAAGACCATCGTGCCGGTCAATGAGCTGCATGCCGGCGATATCGGCGCCGTTGCCAAGCTTCGCGAAACGCTGACGGGGGATACGCTGACGGACAAGGCTTCGCCGGTCGCCTTTGCGCCGGTGAAATTGACCGAGCCCTCGATCGCATTCGCCGTCGAAGCAAAGAGCCGAAACGACGAAGACCGCATGGGGAACGCGCTCCACAAGCTGCTCGAGGAGGACCTGTCGCTTCGTTTCTACCGCGATCCGCAAACCAAGGAGTTTCTGATCGCCGGAACCGGACAGCAGCACGTTGAAATCGCCGTCAGCCGGCTGAAGAAGCGGTACGCGGTGGACGTAACGCTCAAAGCGCCCAAGATTCCCTATCGTGAGACCATCCGCGGAAACGCCGATGTGCAGGGCCGGCACAAGAAGCAAACAGGTGGACACGGCCAGTTCGGCGACTGCTGGATTCGCATGGAGCCGCTGCCGCGCGGGGCGAAGTTCGAGTTCGTCAATGACATATTCGGCGGCTCAATTCCCAAAAACTATATTCCAGCAGTGGAAAAAGGAATTATCGAGACCGCCGAGCGCGGCTATCTTGCCGGCTTCCCGATGGTCGATTTCAAGGTCACGGTTTACGACGGCTCATATCACGATGTCGACTCCTCCGAACTGGCTTTCAAGCTCGCGGCGAGGAAGGCATTCCGGAATGCGATGACGACCGCCAAACCGGCGCTGCTGGAGCCTGTAATGAACGTCGAGGTGCATGCGCCGGTCGAATACGCCGGCGATCTGATGGGGGATCTGAACGGTCGCCGCGGACGCATCTCAGGCATGGAAACGCAGGGGACGACGCAGGTCATCCATGCGCAGGTTCCGATGGGAGAAATGCTCAACTATCAGAACGATCTTACGTCGATAACTCAAGGCCGTGCTTCATTTACGATGGAATTCGATCATTACGACTACGTGCCCCAGCTGCAGGCGGATAAGATCATCGCCGCCGCCAAAGCAGCGCGTGCTGGTGAAGAAGAGCTGGAGGAAGAGTAGATTCTGCCGATAACCAAGGTGTCGACATGCACCGCCTGGCCACGGATAGTGTGTCAAATCTATCCGTAATGTTTCGTACCCAGGTTGACTGAGTTGTAACGGGTGGGATAGGCTTGAGTTGTCGCTTTACGGGCCAAGCGCCCGGGGAGACCTCGTAAACCCGGATTTCGTATTTTCGAGGAGAATGAATGACCCGGAAATCTAACGTAGCTACGACTATATTCTTTGCCGCTCTATTAGTTTTTCTTCCTTCTTTTCTTTATTCCCAGCAATCTAATTTCCAAACTTCTTTTCTTGCGCCAGTTACGATCCGACCCATGACAACTGGCATAGCCGCTACGATTGTCGAAGCCGAGCACCTTCCTTACTTGAAGGAGCTGGCAAAAGAGAAAACGTCGAGCGCGACCAGTTTCCAACCAACGCCCTCGGATCTTTTGATCCAGCAGGCGGAAGAAAGATTCAGAACGGGCAACAAAGCATTTCAGGATCGCGATTTCGATCGGGCGCGCACCGAATTCGACGCAGCGATCGACACGATGTTGACCGCCTCAGCAAATCCCACGGACCGGACGCTGTTCGAATCCAAGCTGGAACGCATGGTGGATGTGATTCACCGTGACGATCTTTCGGGAATGGGGGCCGGCGCAACTGAGGAGGTACCCGGTTTCGACAAAGCCCCGCTGGACGATATCGTCACGATGACTTTTTCGGTGGATCCGAAGATCAAGGACAAAGTTCAGTCGGAAGTAAAGTCGACGGCATCGGCGCTGCCGCTGGTAGTCAATGACACGGTGTTGAGCTATATCAATTACTTCAATAGCCGCGGCCACAGGACGATCGAGGCCGGAATGGAGCGCGCGGGCAAGTACAGCGCGATGATTTCGAAGATTCTGGCCGAGGAGGGCATCCCACAGGAGCTGATTCATCTCGCCCAGGCCGAATCGGGCTTCCTGCCGCGGGCCGTTTCACGCGCCGCCGCCGAAGGACTCTGGCAGTTCGTCAAATTCCGCGGTAACGAATACGGGCTGAAGCAGACGCCGTACTCGGACGAGCGGCTGGATCCGGAAAAGGCCACGCGCGCCGCTGCCCGCCACCTTCACGATCTCTACAACGAATTCGGCGACTGGTATCTGGCGATAGCGGCTTACAACTGCGGGCCGGGGACCATTGAGAAGGCTGTGGAGCGGTCCGGCTACGCGGACTTCTGGGTACTGCGTTCCCGGCATCTGCTGCCGGCCGAGACGACCAACTACGTGCCGATCATCCTCGCGATGACGATTATCGCGAAAAACGCCCAGGCCTACGGGCTCGATCAGGTTGTTCCCGACGCGCCGATCGAATACGACACGATTGTCACCACGTCGCCGACAAACCTCGCGCTCATCAGCGATCTCAGCGACACTCCAATTCCCGAACTTGTGCAGTTGAATCCAGCGCTCCTGCGTAGTGTCGCGCCTGGAAATTTCGAGATTCGGGTGCCAAAAGGAACGGCGGCGCAGGTCACGGCAGGGCTGGATCTCGTGCCCACGGAATTGCGCGCGGCTTCGAGAATCCACCGGGTCGAGCCCGGCGAGAGCCTTTCGGCAATTGCACACCTCTACAATGCGTCCACGACGCAGATCGCGGCGGCGAACAAGCTGCAGGGCAACGATCCGCTGGAAGGCGCGCAACTGGTGGTTCCGGCTGCCTATCACGAAGTGATTCCGGCATTGCGGACACCAACCTCGCGGACATCACGAGCGACTGCATCACGGTCGTCCCATACAGGCTCGCATGCGACGGCTCATCGTGCGTCGGGTGTAAGCACCGTCTCACGCAAAGCGCCGGTGAAAACGCGCGCTGCTGCAGTTTCGGCGTCGCGGTCCGCGCATCCCGCGGCAGGTAATCTTGCGCAGTTGCAGTCACACAATCACTCGTTGAATCGCTAAGTTCGTTTTTCTTTCGACAGGCTGTTGCGTTTTTGTCAGCCGTTGCGCGATTTTGGGTGCTGCGGCCCGTTTTGATTGCGGCGAATAGTTGCGCCGAAAACAAAAAGGGGTATGCTAATGGAGACCGTGCCGAAACAGGAGGCTGACTGGATGTTCGACGACCTGAAGTTCGCTCCCAAAGACGAAGACGAAATGGAAGATTTTCGCGATTATGGCGATGAGAGCGACGATGTCGACTCAAAGCTCGACGACTACGAAGACGACGAGGATGACGACGAAGAAGACGAGGACACTTCAGCCAAGCCCCAGCTCGCTGCGCAGCCAACGCCTGAAATCATCGCAGTGATTACGGTGGAGGAAGACGAGTCCGTGGCAGGACCGCCGGAACGTATTCCGGTGAAGTCGGCTCGCAAAGCTTCGCCGAAACCGGCCACGAAGAAGACTGCCGCGCCTGTCGCCAAGAAAGCCGCGGTCAAAAAAGCCGCTGTAAAGAAGAGCGCGCCAGCGAAGGCAACAGCGAAGAAGAAAGCCGCGCCGAAGAAGGCGGCGGCAAAGAAAGCTGCTCCGAAAAAGAGCGCTCCGAAAAAAGCTGCGCCAAAGAAGGCGGCTAAGAAAGCCGCTCCGAAAAAGGCGGCGCCGAAGAAGGCCGTGAAAAAAGCCGTGGCAAAAAAAGCGGCCCCCAAAAAAGCTGTTCCCGCGAAGAAGACGGCCGCCAAAAAGAAAGCCGTCAAAAAGTCCGGACGCCGTTAACGATCCGCTGTCGCGGCTCAGAAACAGGACTGAGCCGCGACCGCGCCCGCGCGCCCGTTAAATCCCGCCGGAAACAGGCTTGGCCACGACGGAACGGCACTTTTCGAACAGCTGGATCAGGGCCTCCGCATATTCCTCCGCCGATTTGGAAGGTTTGCCCGAAAATCCGGCTGCGGCGCTGCTTCCCTTCCCATACCCCGTGGTCACGGCGATGAACTTCATCAGCTCGAGCGCGACTTCGTCGCGGCTTCGCGCAGCGTCTTTCCCGCTTTCCGCTGCCGGGCTTTCCGCGGCAGGTTTCGATTCGTCTGGCATCAAGTGATATTCTCCCTGGTCGTGGATTCCGGATTGCGGCAAACGCGATGGCGGTGAATGCCCGCCGGTTCATCCGGAAGATGAGGGGCGGCGCGCAATCGCATCTGCTCGAAGCCGACGACGGCGGCTGTTACATCGTCAAATTCCAGAATAACCCGCAACACCGCCGGATTCTAATAAACGAATTCGTCGCCGGCGAGATCCTCGCTCATTTGCAGATCTCGTCTCCGGGAAATCAGATTATCCGCCTCTCTCCGGAATTTGTTGCGGCCAATCCGGATGTGCACCTTCAAACAGGCACCCGGCGGGTTGGAATCGAGCCTGGCTGGCATTTTGGATCGCGTCATCCCGGCGATCCGGATCGCACGGCTGTTTATGATTTCATTCCCGACGCGCTACTGAATCAAGTTGCCAATCTGGAGCAATTTCTCGCCGTCCTTGCTTTCGACCGATGGGTCGCGAATGCGGACGGGCGCCAGACGATATTCTTTCGCGCGCAGTTGCGGGACTGGCTGGCCCGTCCTGGCATTCCTCCGCGCAAGCTCGGATTTGTCGCGCTGATGATCGATCACGGCTTCGCATTCAATGGCCCGCACTGGGACTTTCCGGATTCTGCCGTAGCGGGTTTGTATGCCAGGCGAATCGTGTATGAAGGGGTGCGGTCGCTGGGTGACTTCGAGCCATGGATCGAGCAGATCCGCAATTTTCCGCCTGAGGTCTTTGACAAGGCATTGCGCCAGATTCCGCCGCAGTGGCTGCAGGAGGATCAGCCGCAGCTGGAGCACCTTTTGGAGGCGTTATTGCGGCGCCGGCGTAGAATTGCCGAACTGCTGGCGGCGTGCCGTCACGCGCCCGGGAACCCATTCCCGAAGTGGATCTGATCATCTATCGCAGACCGTCGACTACCGATCGCTCGATTCTGCGGGCGGTCTCCGGGGCCAGCAGAATCCCGTTGCGGTAGTGGCCCACGGCGGTCCAGATGGCGGTTCCATCGAGACGTCCGATCGCCGGTACCCCGCCGTCGATTGCGGGGCGGAAACCGATCCAGCTTTCCGACGGCTGCCTGGCCGCAAGCACGGGGAGAAGTTGTGCGGCGCGCCCATGAATCGCAGCCACGATACTTTCATCGACCTCGCGGTTGAAACCGGCACGCTCGGTCGAGGACCCTGCTACGAGTGTGCCTGTGTCCCGTTGCAGCAGATATGTGTTCTCATGCCGCAGGATCGTTCCCAGAAGCCCCACTTGCGCCTGGTAAGAAATAAGGTGGCCGCGCACCGGCGTTACCGCTGCTACCGGAAATCGGGAGGTTAACGGTGCACTCCAGGCGCCCGCAGCGATCAGGACTCCATGGTCGCGGTATTCCGCCCGGATCGTGCGCACGCCCGAGCCATCCGGAAAGATTTCCAGCACTGGCTCGTGTTCGCGGAGCGAGACGCCCTTTGCCAGACAAGCCGCGCGCAGGGATGCCACGATGTTCCGAGGGTTCACCAGCGCGTCATCGGGATAGAAGCGCGCGGCAACGCTATGCGGCCACGTTATCGATTCCGAGCGAATGCCGGCTGCGAGCTGGCGTCCGGCGCGCGATTCGAGTTCCGTGCCCTCACGGTCGCTCAGCGCGATTTCCACGGCGCCGCAACGCTGGTAGTCAATCGGGAGACCCGATGCGTCCCGCAAGGTTTCGACGAATTCCGGATACATGGAGAGGCTTCGAATCGCCATTTCGCTTAGTGGAGACGCTTCATCCATCTCTCCCCCCGGCGCGAGCATGCCGGCGCCGGCCCAGCTTGCTTCCCCTCCGGCATCGCCGGAATCGAAAATTGTAACTGGAATTTTGCAGAGCGCGAGGCGCCACGCGCATGAAAGGCCGATGATTCCCGCGCCTGCTACGATCATTGGTTCATCGTCATCATAACCTTCGGACGGATGGATGTTTTTTGATTGGGATTTATGTAAGACTTAGCTATTGGCTGGTCGCTTGCAGGCTCCGACGCGGGCCTGGCTCGCTTGTACTTTAGATTTTGAATGACTAAGATACCTGGATTTGTCCGGAGAACCCTCGCGTTCGAGCTGTTGGTTCTCTTCACACTTACAGGACCCTGCGCGCTGGCGTCAACGGAATGGCGAACCACGGGGCCATTCGGCGGCGACGCCGAACTCGTGCGTGTGGTGCCCAAAGCTGCCGGCTTTGTAATCGCGGGGGCGCATAACGGACTCCTGTTTACTTCGTCGAACGGCGGCGCATCCTGGACAAATATTCCATTTGTAGGACAAATGACGGGCGTGCTGCATGCGCTTGAGGTCGATCCGCGCTCGACGGGAACCTGGTATGCCGGCATGGAAGGCGAGCATGCCTGGACTTCGGGCCTCTACAAGACCGTCGATGCGGGCCAGACCTGGAAACTTTTACCGGGTACCGCGGGGAAGGCCGTCTGGTCTTTGGCGCTTTGGCCATCCAACCCGGACGTCATTGCCGCGGGGACAGGCGACGGCGTCTATCGAAGCCTCGATGGCGGCGGCTCCTGGACACAGATTTCTCGTCCGAATAATGAGGAACTGCGGCCCGTGGTTTCGCTCGCCTTCGATCCGTCGCGCAGCGATGTCGTCTATGCCGGAACCACGCACCTGCCCTGGCGCACCACTGATGGCGGCAAATCCTGGGAATCGATTCACACAGGGATGATCGACGATTCCGATGTCTTCAGCATTCAAGTCGATGCACACCAGCCGGAAGCGGTGTACGCGAGCGCGTGCAGCGGCCTGTATCAAAGTTCCGACGGCGCCAGCCACTGGAACAAGCTGCCGACGCCGAAGGGCGCGTTTCGCACCTGGTTTGTGGCTCTCGACCCACGGCATAAGGGCTCCGTTTTTGCCGGCACGACCGAAGGACTGCTGCATTCCGAAGATGGCGGCAAGGTCTGGCGCACCGTGAGCACTGAGGCGGTCCGGTCGGTGGCATTCGATCCAGCGGTTCCGGGACGGCTGTTTTTCGCCTCGACTACGGGTGGGCTGATGATCAGCACGGATGGTGGACATACATTGCACGAATCCAATGTCGGATTCGCGAACCGGAGTTTTACATCTTTGACCAGCGCAAAGGGCGTTCTTTACGCCAACAGCGTTTTCGAGCGGGGAACAAGCGGCGTTTACCGGACGGAAAATCTCGGGCTGCGGTGGCAGCGCGGCGCTGAAACGCAAGGTCAGGAGATTCGCCTCCTGACGGCTGCCCCGGATCAGGCGTCCACGGTCTACGCCGCGAGCTATCACGGGCTGCTGAAATCCAAAGACGGCGGCAAGACGTGGACGGAGAAACAAAGCCCACCTCCAGGCGGGCGGATCACGGCGCTGCTTGCTCTGGAACACGAAACCCTTCTAGCCGCAACAGCAGAGGGATTATACCGGAGTACGAATGGCGGCAACTGGGCATCCGCCGGGATTGCCGGCGACATTGTTTCCATCGAAGGCACGGGCGATCATCTGGTGGCAGCTTTCAACGCGCATGGAGCTTTCGCCAGCAGCGATGCGGGCGTTCGCTGGAGAACGTGCGGGGAACCGGACTCGGGGGCGGTCTGGTACGGCCTCTCGTTCGATACCGGCAAAGTACAAACGGCGCTGGCTGCGACCTCGGCGGGGCTATTCCGATCGGCGGACGGGTGCCAGTCCTGGACGAGAATCGCCGGCGGTTTGTCGGCGGATACCGTGAGTATTGTTTTATTCCATCCCACGAGGCAGGGAGAAGCCTTTGCTTCACAGGATGGCCGAATTTTTCAATCACGTGATGGTGGCGGAACCTGGGTTGTCGTTGACGACCCTCTGGATGAAAGAACATGGCCTTCCGCATTGCTTGTTCTACCGGAAGCGCCGGATCATTTATTTGCGCTCTTGCCGCGGCGCGGCGTTGCACTTCGCCGCGTCGATTAACTCGACTTATGTCGGAAAGTGGTAGATATTACAGAGGTTCGGTGGTTTAAGGCACAATAAATTGATAGTTGGGGCACAATAGGAGTTGATTCCGCACCAGGATGCACGGCAGTTCAATTTCGAGGAGGTAATGAGTTGATGAAGACGAGGTCCGATTTCAATCGGTCGCGGTTGCGTACCCTGCTTGCGGTCACGGCCCTTGTGGCTACGGCTGGTTCGGCGGTGGCGCAGACCGCCGCCAGTCGTCCTGTGACAAATGAAGAAGGCGAATATTCCACGTGGGACCTTGGGGAGTTCTTCGGGACACAGTGGTTCCAGCAGTTCCAGGGCAGGAGCGCCCGGACTTATGAGCTTCTCGCACGGCCGATTTTCGGCGTGCGTTCGACGCAGGATTTCGGGCGTTACGGCGGAATCGAAGAAAGCTATGGAGTGGCTTTCAATCGCCTGGCTTTGCTGCCGAACGGAAACAACACGTACGCAACTGTGGGCGGCCGCGATTATCAATTCTCGATCGCAGGCATGGCTTATCTCACGCCGCGCGACGCCCGCTATCGTCCCTATGTTCTGGTGGGGCCCGCGATGGTTGTTTACTCGGCCAATGGCAAGATAAAGCAACCTCCGACGGGCCCGCCGGCGACTTTCGGTGGCAGCCTCCGGACAAAGATCGAACCCGGCTTTACGATTGGGACCGGCGTGAAGCTGCCGATTTCACGGCATTGGGGCGTGCGGATCGACGTCCGTTATCTCTGGACGCCCGATCCGGACTATGGCTTGCCGAACGCCCCCAGCGGCCCTGGTTCGGTTTATATTAACGGGCACCACGGCGAGAATGGCATCCAGTTCACTACGGAATTGGCGTCGCGCTTCGGCTTGCACGAGCCGGCACCGCCGCCACCGCCGCCTCCGCCACCACCGCCACCACCGCCGCCTGTTGCGAGATTAACGGTTTCGGCTATCACCGGCGCGCGCGACGCTTGTCCCGGCGACAACATTCGCCTGCAAGTCAGTGCCAGTGGTGGGCCCGCGGGTCAGACTCCGAGTTATCAGTGGTACGTCAACAACCAGCCGGCGCCGGGCGCTACGGGGCCCGCGTTCAATCTGCCTACGGCGGATGGGGGCGGACAAAAAGCAATCCGGGTAACGGTTACCTCGGGCGATGCCACAGCGGATTCGTCCACGGTCAATGTGCTTGTGCGGCCGCTGGCGCCTCCGACGGTCCGCTTCAACGTCTCACCGACAACGATCAACTACGGCGACCGGTTGCCGCTGAACGCCACGGCCACAGGTTCCGAATGCGGCGGTCCGGCGACGATTCGTTACACCGCGAGTGAAGGAACCATCGCGGGAACAACGTTCGACTCGACGGGTGTCAGCTTCGATCAGAGCAACCGCCTGCGGGAGCAGTCGAAGGTGATACATCTGACGGCGACTGCGACCGATGCGAAGAACCAGACGGCCAGCGCCGCCGCCGATGTTACGGTGAACCTGAAACCGAACGCGTCGCGGCAGGATATCGTCTTCCCGAATCGCAGCTCACGCGTGAACAATGCGGCCAAGCGTTATCTCATCGAAACGCTGACCCCGCAACTGCGCGCGGATCCAAATTCCAGCGTGATCCTGGTTGGTCATCGCGATACCAGCGAGACTGGCCGGGCCGCGGCGAATCTCGATACGCAGCGGGTTCTTAACGCTGCCGCTGTGCTCAGCGCGGGTAAGGGAGTTTGCCCGTCGCTCGATCTCAGCCGTGTGCAGGTGATGTTTGCCGGCACCGATCAATCCACTCCGCCCATGCCGTTCGGCGACTCTTCGGTCAAAGAGCGCGCGGGTCAGAGTGCGACGGATCAGCGTTCGCAGTTCCGCCGTGTCGAGGTCTGGTTCGTGCCTGGCGGCGCGGACAAGCCTTCGATCAACGGTCTGGAGGCTGCGCCTGTGAAGGATATTCAGGCCAAGGGCTGCCCGAGATAAGGGCACTCCAGCTTCGTCAAACCAAATCCCCTCGCTGCCCGTTAAGGCAGCGAGGGGATTTTTGTTGTGTGCCGGAGATCGGCAGGCGCGAACTATAAGCCGGTTTTTGTACCCGCGCCCTTGCGGACACGGGCGATAGCCATTCGTCTGGGCCGCGCATTACTGCGCGGCTCGCTGTCCAGGCGCTTTCGCGCCAAACTTTAGCGACCTACCCGGAAGTGTTAACGGAGCGGGCCGCTCCTCCTCCCCTATTTGGTCTTGCTCCGCGTGGGGTTTGCCCTGCCGGCCGGATCGCTCCGTCCGCGGTGCGCTTTTACCGCACCATTTCACCCTTACCGGACTCGCCCTGTTACAGGCAAATGCGGCGGTATATTTTCTGTGGCACTTTCCGTAAAGATCCCTTTGAGAGATCCCCCCCGGCCGTTAGCCGGCACGTTGCCCTGTGGAGACCGGACTTTCCTCCCGCTTGCGCGAGCGGCTATCCGTCCTCGCCTGCCATGTTTAGTCTCGCATGCGAGCCATTGGATAGGATGACTTCGTGCGTTCGATTGCTCTCAAAGAGTTCGAGAAGTTGCCCGAAGACGAAAATCTGCACGAGCTCGATGAGGGAGAACTTATCGTCATGCCCCCTCGAATGGCCAGGCACGGATTGGTTCAAGCCGCTGCCATGGCGACGCTTGCGGCCGGAGCCAGGGATGGATCGGGCGTAGTAGTAGGAAGGTGCGGCTTCCGACTGGCGCCGGACGTGGTGCTGGCTCCCGATGTGGCGTTCATCGTGGAGTCGCAGCGGAACGAGGTCCAGTGGAACTGCTATCCCGAATTCGGACCCGACCTCGCCGTTGAAATTCTTTCTCCGGATGACAACGCCGGGCGACTGCAGCGAAAAGTGAACAGGTATCTTGCCGCGGGAACCAGCATCGTCTGAGTGCTCGACCCCGATTCGATTACAGTTAATGTCTATGAAAGTTCGGGTGCATTCCGCACCTTAAGCGCTACTGACTGGATCGACGCTCCAGCGCTACTCCCGGGCTTCTCAGTGCAAGTGAGCGCGCTTTTTGAATAGCGATGTTAAAATCATGTATTGAGTTTGGCGGGGTAGCTCAGCTGGCTAGAGCGACGGTCTCATAATCCGTAGGTCGGGAGTTCGAGTCTCCCTCCCGCCACCAATTCGATCGCGTATTAGCTTCTTCCAACAACGCCGGCCAGAGGGCTGCTGGCACTGGCATAGAGTTTTTTCTCCATCCGGCCGGCTTCGAACGCCAGCCGTCCGGCTTCGACCCCCAGCTTCATTGCAACCGCCATTTTCTCCGCATCATCTGCCGCCGCGATGGCGGTGTTCATAAGGATGCCGTCCGCTCCCATCTCCATGGCGATGGCTGCATCGGATGCGGTGCCAACACCGGCATCCACGATAAGAGGCACCTCGATGATCATCTCGCGCATGATCCTCAGATTGGTGACGTTCTGGATGCCGAGGCCCGACCCGATCGGCGCGGCGAGCGGCATCACGGCGGCGGCGCCCGCGTCGATCAGCCGGCGCGCATTGACCACATCGTCGTTCGTGTAGGGAAGAACCACGAAGCCTTCTTTCGCCAGTACGCGGGTGGCTTCGACCAGACCGGCATTGTCCGGAAACAGCGTCTTCTCGTCGCCGATCACTTCGAGCTTCACCCAGTTCGAGAGGCCAACCTCGCGGCCCAGGCGTGCCGTGCGGATGGCGTCGTCGGCCGTGTAGCATCCGGCAGTGTTGGGGAGGATGAACATGCGTTCGCGGTCGATGTAATCGAGCATCGACTCTTTCGAACGATCAGTCAGATTGACGCGCCGTACCGCCACTGTCACGACTTCGGCGCCGGACGCCGCATGGCAGCGCGCCATTTCCTGGAAGCTCCGGTACTTACCGGTGCCGATCATCAGGCGCGAGCGGAAAGGGCGCCCCGCGATTGTGAGCGAGGACATCGTCAGGGACATGCTTCCAGTTTACGTGCGCAGTACCGAAAACGATGGCGGCGCGCGAAACCGTTTGTGGTTCGCTGCCCGAATCTCTGCTGGAGCGCAAAGATGGGGCAGGCCGTTTGGCCCGGCGATCCCACCAGGAACGCCAGAATAGTTTCACTAAAAGTGTTGGCAGATTGTGGTCCGCGACCGAGTGGTAGTAGCCGGCCCGGATGTTCACCGGCGACAGGATGGCATGCCCGGAGTCAAATCACTCGACCGAGGTGCAGTGCCGCGATGCCGAATGTCAGATATTCCCATTCTACCGGCGCGAACCGGCATTCCTTCATCATGCGCGCGAGTTCCGGAGCATCCGGAAACTTCCGCACCGATTCGGGCAAATACCGATAGGCTTCCGGGGCTCCGGAGATGACGCCACCGAGAATTGGCAGCACGCGACGGGAATACCAGTTATAAACTGCTGCGAATGCAGCGTTCGGCGGCTGTGTGAATTCGAGAATCGCAAGCGCGCCTCCGGGTCGGAGGACGCGGCGCATTTCAATCAGCCCCTCCCGATAATTCGCCAGATTCCGGTATCCGAACGCAATCGTGATCAGGTCGAGGCTTGAATCGGGGAAGGGAAGGGCGAGAGCATCCGATTCGACCAGAACCGACTGCAACCGGTCGCGTTCGATCTTCGTCCGGGCTCCCGTGAGCATCGGATGGCAGAAATCGCTGCCGATGAGCCGGCGTCCGGCTTCCCGCTCGAGCGCGATCAGCAGATCGGCGGTGCCGCAGGCGAGATCGAGCACCACTGCATCCGGCCGCATGAGAACGTCGCGCACCCGCGCGACGGTGCGGCTCCGCCAATAGCGATCGACGTTGGCCGAGAGCAGATGATTGGCAAGGTCGTAGCGAGGCGCGACGCGTCCGAACATTGAACGAACCCAGCGCGAGGCCTCCTGTTCGGTACGTGAACCTTCGGGGGTAGTGCCCAGAGACGCAGTGCTCACGCGGCCGCGGCCCGGCAGTCCGCCAGCGCATGATCGATCGCATGCTGCACTGCCGCGATCGAGACATCCGAACGCACCACCACCTCCCCGATTTTTACGGGCAGGACGAAATGAATGCGATTCTGGATGGTCTTTTTATCGCGCAGCAGGCGGACCTGCAACTCCGTGCGGCCAACGTGGTCGCATGCCGGGATCGGTCCGTAGCCGTCGAGCACATCGATGATCGTGGCGCTGTCGGTGCGCGGAATGATGTCCATGTCTGCCGCAAGGTACGTTGCCGCGCGCATGCCCCAGGAGACCGCCTCGCCATGGAGGAATCGCGTGTATCTCGTCTCCGCCTCGAGCGCGTGTCCAAAAGTGTGGCCGAAATTCAGGATCCGGCGCAGCCCCGATTCACGCTCATCCGCCGATACGACTTCGGCCTTGATCCGTACGGATTCGGCGATGATGTGGTCCACAACCTCCGGCGTTTGCGCCAGGACCTCATCGCGGCGGTCGGCAAGAGTGCGGAACAGAGGCGCGTTCACGATGACGCCGGACTTGATGATTTCGTAGAGTCCCGCCCGATATTCCCGGGGCGGCAATGACGCGAGAACGGAAGGATCGATCAGAACCGCCAACGGCTGATGAAAGCTGCCGACCAGGTTCTTGCCCGCCACGAGATTGACGCCCGTCTTGCCTCCGACCGCCGCGTCTACCTGAGCCAGAAGTGTGGTCGGGACCTGAACCACCGGAATGCCGCGCATGAAGATAGCCGCAAGGAAGCCGGCCATGTCGGTGACGATGCCGCCTCCGACCGCGACGATGAGGCTCGTACGATCCGCCCCTCGTTCCACCATTCGTTCCGCGAGTTGTTCGATCGGCGCGAGGCGCTTGTTGTCCTCGCCACCGGCAAAGAAGAGCGGCTCAAATTCCCGTTTGTCCAGCGCGGCAGCCACGCGCGCTCCGTACAATCGCCAGACATCATTCGTAGAGACGACAAAAATCCGTCCGTGTCCTGGCGGGAGGAACTCGGCGAGGCGGTCGATGATGCCGCGTTCCACAACGACCGGATATGTGCGGTCCGGAGTTGTAACCTGAAATTGTGGCATTCACCCTACTATAGCCGCCCGTACCAGTACTGAGGTCATATACCAGGTCCGGAACCGTGCGCATTCGCGCACCCGAGGCGGAGTTAGTGTGGGCGAACACTCACAAAGATCACTTTAATGCGAGCGATCGTACGGGGACATCCCGTCGCGCGAGCAGGGCCTTCGCTTCGCGTGCCCGATGCATGGCTTTCAGAAGCCCCGCATATCGCTGGATCATCGCCTCTTCGACCGGCTGGTGTTCCGGCTGTGCCCGCGCAATCCGGATGGCGCGCTCGTAGTCTTCCGCCGCCGTGTGGAGTTCGCCCGCGCGCTGTTCCACCAACGCGCGGTTGGCAAGCGCGGAGGCAAGCGGCATGGAATCCTCACCAAACGAAGCGCTCATCATTTGAGAAGCCCGGGTCGCGTAGTCGCGAGCCAGAAGGAATTCCGCGCGCGCGGAAAAGACATCCGAGAGCATCTCCATCAGCCAGGCCACCTGAGGATGAACCTCGCCGAAATTGGCCCGCTCGAGCTTGAGAGCATGCGACCATTCATCTTCCGCAAGTGCGAGTTTGTTTTCCTGCCGATAGAGCTCGCCGAGAGCGCTGAGCACGCCCGCGACGGCTTCTGGCGGCGCGTCTGAATCGTTTTCCAGCATCCGCACCGATCGGCGCAGCAGGGGTTCCGCGCGCGCGGCCGATCCGGACTCGAGCCAGGTGATGCCGAGACCGCGCAAGACAATCGCTTCGGTGCGTTCATCCTGTCCCTGGCGCGAAATCTCCAAAGCCACGTTCCATTTCCGGATCGAGGCGTCCCATCGCCGATATTGGCGATCAATGTCGGCCAGCCCGATGAGAGCACCGGCCCGTTGCCGCGACGACACTCCAGCGGAATCGATGGACTGCTGAAACAACGGTTCCGCTTCATCGGCCCGCCCTTCTTCCCGAAGAAGATCGGCAAGATTGTTGCGGACCAGCCCCGCCACCTCGGCATCGGTGCAGGGTTGAGCCAACACTTCGCGCAACACTTGCTCGGCCTTCGGGTAATCGCCGGCATTCCTGTAAAGATTGGCCAGGTCCGCGGCGGCGACCACGAGTTTCAGGTGTTGCTGCGGATCGGTGTTCCAATCGCGTCGCGCGCGTTCCAGCCATTCCCGCGCCTGAACGATGCGGACTTCATTCGCGCGGATGGGTTGATGCGAAGCCTGGCCCGGATTCTGGTCAAGGTTCCGCAGGGATGTGGTTTCCTCCAGTGGCTGCGGCCCTTCCGCCCGTATACCGGCGGTCAGAGACACGTAGATCGCAAGCGCAGCAAGCGCGCGCATTCGGAATTCCTCCTCGTTTCTTTCTTTCATTGCGGCCAGAGACACTTCGGGCCGTGATGTTTTTGGCAGCGATAACGGCTCGTGCCGTGCTACCCCATTGATTGGTGATGCCAATGGCCGCGCGCCTCTTTACGCGCATGACGGGTGCGGCCGGGGACCAGGAGCAGCAAAGAAACTCTGCTCAACCCCAGTATGCCATTGAGGCTTGAATTTCGGATGACGAAATTGGTGGGATTAACAACTTCTATCGGAAGCTATTTCGTGGCCGGCGCACCGGAGTTCGGGATGTCAAGGAAGGTGTGCAGGAACTCGTCCAGCCTGACCATGTTGTCGCTTTTCGCGTCGATGGTGAAATTGGTTGGCAGATGGCAGGCCGACGCACAATCCAGGGCGACCAGGCGCGAACAGGCGCCGAAGTCAGGCGCGCCGAGGGTGCGGCCGTACCTGGTGACGATCGCGCGGATCTTCCATGTCCTCCATCCTCATGTATTCGCGCGGCAGGAGAAGGCCCCTTCGGTGCGCTTTTATGCATTCGCCACGACCGGCGTCATCAGCGCGCCAAAGTTAACGAAAGCGATAGAGGTGGCGCATTTCGGAATGTTCATGTCGTGTTTCCCGGCAGTGAGAATTCTGTCACATTGCTAGAATCGCAATGGCGATGGACTGCGACTTTCTTGTCATTGGCGCCGGCGTCGCCGGTCTGCGCGCGGCGATTGAACTCGCGAAGTCCGGAACGGTCCTCGTCATCGCCAAAGACTCGCTGCGCGAATCGTCATCCGAGTACGCGCAGGGCGGAATCGCAGTAGCCCTGAGTGACGACGACGAAGTAGCCCTGCACGAGCAGGACACATTGTATGCCGGCGATGGTCTTTGCGATGCGGCGGCGGTGCATACTCTCGTTGAGGAAGGTCCGGCGGCGATTCAGGACCTGATCGACTGGGGCGCGGAATTCGATCGCGAAGGCCAGAAGCTTTCGTTCACGCGCGAAGGCGCCCACAGCCGCAACCGGATTCTGCACGCCCACGGCGATTCCACCGGCCGCGAGATTGCGCGCACTCTTTATCGCAAGGCCGCATCGCTCGCCAATATTCGCTTCGAGAGTTACAGCGCCATTAGCGATCTGCTGCTGGTGGACGACAGAGCGGCGGGCGCGGTGATCTTTGATGCGAAAGGCGGAACCTTCCGCGACGTTCGCGCCCGCGCGGTGCTGCTCGCAACCGGGGGGCTCGGACGGGTATTCAAGGAAACCACCAACCCCGACGTCGCGACTGGTGACGGAGTCGCGATGGCATGGCGGGTGGGCGCCGCGATCGCCAATATCGAATTTGTGCAGTTCCATCCGACTGCGCTGCACGTCGAGGGCGCGCCGCGATTTCTGCTTTCGGAAGCGTTGCGCGGGGAAGGCGCTTTGTTGCGCAACAAAGACGGCGAGGCGTTCATGAAACGCTACCATCCCTTGATGGATCTGGCGCCGCGCGATGTGGTTTCCCGCTCGATCGTTACCGAGATGCGGCGTACCGGCTCGCCGCATGTGTGGCTCGATCTCACGTCCCGTGATGCGGGCTTTATCCGGAACCGCTTTCCGCGCATCTACGAGACTTGCCTCGCTTACGGCGTGGATATCGCCCGTGAGGCGGCGCCTGTGCACCCGGCCGCACACTATGCGATGGGAGGCGTCTGGTCGGATCTGGACGGCCGCAGCACAGTGCCCGCGCTTTACAGCGCCGGCGAGGTCGCTTGCACCGGGGTGCACGGCGCGAACCGCCTCGCCAGCAATTCACTGCTCGAAGCCGTCGTCTTCGGATTGCGCGCCGGCCGGGCCATGAGTTCCCATGCGGGCGACCGGATCGTGGGAACTCCACGGCGTCCACCTGTGCTGGTGCCGAATACGACCGAGCGCGAAATCCGCGAGCTTACGTGGGACCACTGCGGGATCGTGCGCGACCGGGCTGGTCTTGCCGGCGCCATTGACGTTCTGGGCGGCGCCGAGTGGGAGCCGGCCGCGACACCAGTCCTTGCGACGATCGAACTGCGCAACATACATCAGGTCGCAGCGCTGATCGCGCGCGGCGCGCTATGGCGGGAAGAGAGCCGGGGCGCGCACTTCCGTACCGATTTTCCCGACAAGCGGTCCGATTTCGCGCAGGCATCCCGCGTCTCGCAAACGCACGCGGTAACAGGCCCTTGAGCGGCTGGCCGCCAATCACGCATTTCCCGATCATCGCGCTGGCGCTGGCCGATGCTACAGCGCTGCAGCCCGGCAGTCCCTGGCACGCGATGTGGGCGGGCCCCGCCATTCTGCTTGCCAGCCTGATGATCGCGTGGGGGGCGGAGGCCACACAGTTCTTCGTGGCGCAGGGCATCGCCCTGGCGTTGCTGGCGCTGCTGCAAACGCTGCCGGAATTCGCAGTCGAAGCGATTCTGGCCTGGCACCGCGACGTCCCTGACCTGTTCGCCAACCTGACCGGCGCGCTTATGCTGCTCACCGGAATCGGCTGGCCCATGATCTATTTCTCCGCAGCCACCGCATACCGCCGGGAACACAAGCAGCCGATGCGAACGATCCACCTCGAACCGGATCACGCGGTACAGGTTCTGGCGCTTTTCGCGGGCCTCGCATACCAGGCTCTCGTCTGGTGGAAGGGTTCACTGACCGTGTTCGACGGCGTCTTCCTGTTGGCGATTTACGTCGGATATTTGTGGGTCATGCGCCGTCTTCCGCCAGAGGAGCCGGAGACAATCGACGAAATCGGCGGGATTCCGCGAGCGATCGTTCTGGCGCCGAAATTCGCGCGGGTGTCGGCGATTTTCGGCTTGTTCGTCGTCGGTGGCGGGGCTGTTTTTCTGGTGGCCGGACCCTTTCTGGCGGGCCTTTTCGGACTCTCCACGCTGCTCGGAATATCGCGCTTCCAGTTCATTCAGTGGATTGCGCCTCTTGTTTCCGAAGCGCCCGAGGGGATTTCCGCCTTCTACTGGGCACGCGATTACAAGCGGTCTTCGATTGCCTTGATGAACATGGTTTCGAGTAATATCAACCAGTGGACGCTGCTCGCCGCGCTTCTTCCCATCGTGCTTTCCATCAGCGCAGGACATATCTCGGCGATTCCGCTGGACGCGACGCAAAGCCGCGATCTGCTGTTGACGCTCGCGCAATCGTTGCTGGGCGCGATCCTGTTGCTCGACATGAAGCTGGTCTGGTACGAAGCGGCCGGTCTGCTTGTACTGTTTCTCGTCTCCATCGCCGACCCCAGGGGTGAGTTGCGCCTCTACATTACGTGGATCTATTTCGCGTGGAGTAGTGTCGAGATCCTGCGCCTTCTCTCCGGGGAACGCAAAGGCGTCGCGCTGCGGCACGTTCGCAATATTCTGCTCCGCTCCAGATGAACAAACGGATTGCGAAGGTACTCAAGTCCATTGCAAACCGGATGGGCTATGCCGTAGTCAACGCCCGTCATGCCTATGTGGAAGACGGCATCCATACGCGGCACAATGGTAATTTCCGGCGCGATCCGGCGTTCCGCGACGCCTACGCGCGCGGCATTCAGGCCAGCGGTGGATTCGATCCAAAGATGGAATGGCGTGTTCACGTCGCGCTCTGGGCTGCATCCCTGGCGGCGCGGCGGCGGGGAGATTTTGTGGAGTGCGGCGTCAATGCGGGATTCGTCAGTTCGGCGATCATGCACTTCCTCGATTGGAAGAGCTCCGCCAGGGCGTTTTATCTCATCGATACCTTCAGCGGACCTGTCCTGTCACAATTCTCCCGGCAGGAGATTGTACGCGGGCGGGACAAGATCGCGAAATCCGCACTTGCGGGCGGCGCGTACGTCACCGACCTCGCACGGGTGCGGGCAAATTTTTCCGAATGGCCAGGCGCGGTGGTCGTACAGGGCACGGTCCCGGATGTGCTCGCGACCGTCGAGTTCGGGGACGTGGCGTTTCTGCATCTGGACATGAACTGCGCTCTGCCGGAAAGCGCGGCGCTCGAATTCTTCTGGAGCCGGCTGGTTCCGGGTGCGATCGTTCTGTTGGATGACTATGCTTACGCGGGTCATGAGAGCCAGGGGGAAGCGATCGATGCCGTGGCGGGGCGGCTGAGGGGCGGGATCCTCGCACTTCCGACCGGCCAGGGGCTGATGGTCAAGGGAGATGAGGAGCGATAAGAACGTCACGGTTTCGCCCACGTCCCATCGGTTTGTGGTGGCGCAGGCCGTTTGGCTTGCCAATCCACCAAAAAAAAGCAGGCGAAACCGCCTGCCCCACCTCGCCGCGGTAAGGCAGGTGGTGGGTCGCCTGCAATGATTCCTTCAACTACTCGTCGTCTTCATCCTCGTCGTCTTCGTCGAGTTCCTCTTCATCGAGGTCTTCGTCCAGATCGTCGTCTTCGTCGAGGTCTTCCTCGTCATCTTCTTCATCCAGGTCGTCTTCGTCGAGGAGGTCGGCTTCGTCCTCGTCGTCTTCGTCCTCGTCATCGAGGTCTTCGTCTTCGTCGACGTCATCGTCATCGACCAGTTCGTCGAAACTTAAATCGTCGGGATTGCGCTTGGGCGGGCTCAACACCCAGTCCCGCGCGGTCGTGAAGTTTTCCAGGTACTCCATATCTCCTCTTTGCCGGATGTGCTGTCGGAAGTGCTGGCGCTACTGCCCCTTCGTTTGCAGTTTACACGGTCGTGGCCCATGCGCAAGGCTGAATTGAAAAGCTTCATCTGGTTACTGGGTTACACTGGAATTTCAACACAAATGAAGCCAAGAATTCGTTCCACCACGGTGCTCTGCGTGCGTCGTGATGGAAAAGTAGTCATGGCCGGAGACGGTCAGGTCACGCTGGGGTCCGAAGTACTGAAATCTACCGCGCGAAAGCTGCGCAGACTGTACAACGACAAGATCGTTGCCGGTTTTGCGGGGTCGACGGCCGACGCCTTCTCGTTGTTTGCGCGTTTCGAGGCCAAACTGGAGCAGTTCAACGGGAACCTGCCGCGCGCGGTCGTCGAGCTGGCGAAGGATTGGCGAACGGACAAGGTCCTGCGCCATCTGGAGGCGCTGCTGCTCGTAGCCGATGCGAAAAACACGTTCATCCTGAGCGGCAACGGCGATGTTATCGAGCCCGATGAAGATGTGGCGGCGATCGGCTCGGGCGGTCCATTCGCGCTTTCGGCGGCCACGGCGCTGATGGGACATACGAAACTTTCGGCGCGGCAGATCGTCGAAGAGGCCATGAAGATCGCAGGCAAGACGTGTATCTACACAAACGACAACGTGACGTACGAGGAACTGGGCTGACATGGTGATTTACCTGCCTGGGCAATCGGTCGAAGAAGGGCCCGTTCTCGATGAGCTGACGCCGCGCGAAATCGTCCGCGAGCTCGACAAGTACGTAATCGGCCAGCCGGATGCGAAGCGCGCCGTGGCCATTGCGCTGCGCAATCGACTGCGCCGGCAGAAGCTTCCGCCCGAGATGGCGGATGAGGTGATGCCGAAGAACATCCTCATGATCGGGCCGACCGGCGTGGGGAAAACCGAGCTGGCGCGGCGCCTTGCCAAGCTGGCGAATTCGCCCTTCATGAAAGTGGAAGCCAGCAAGTTCACCGAGGTTGGCTATGTCGGGCGGGATGTCGAGTCGATGATCCGCGATCTGGTGGATATTGCTATAGACATGATCCGCGAGGAGAAGCTCGACGAAATCGGCGACCGCGCCGAAGCCAGCGCGGAGAATCGTTTGCTCGATCTGCTGGTTCCGCCAGCGCCTGAGAACGCCGAGGACAACCTCAAGACGCGGGAGAAGCTGCGTGAGCGGCTCCGCGAAGGAAAACTCGACGAGCGAATGGTCGAAGTGGATGTAAAAGACCGCGCGCCGACGTTCGAGATCGCCAGCAACGTGAATCTCGACGAGATGGGCATCAACATAAAAGACATGCTGCCCGCCATGTTCGGCTCCCGCGGCTCGAAGAAACGCAACATGCGCGTAGCGGACGCGATGGATTACCTCGTCCAGGAAGAAGAGCAGAAACTAATCGACATGGATCAGGTCACGCGCATCGCGCTCGATCGCGTGGAATCGAACGGCATCATTTTCCTCGATGAAATCGACAAGATCGCGGGGCGCGAGGGCGGACATGGTCCCGATGTGAGCCGTGAGGGTGTGCAACGCGACATTCTGCCGATTGTCGAAGGCACCACGGTTAACACACGCCACGGCTTTGTGCGCACTGACCATATCCTGTTTATTGCCGCCGGGGCCTTCCACGTCTCGAAGCCAAGCGATCTGATTCCGGAGCTGCAGGGCAGGTTCCCGATTCGCGTGGAACTGAAATCGCTGACTGTGCAGGATTTCGTGCGCATCCTCAAAGAGCCGAAGAACGCCCTGGCGAAACAATATGTGGCTCTGCTTGAGACGGAAGGTATCAAGCTGAACCTTACGGACGATGCGCTCGAGGAAGTCGCGACATTCGCTGCGAAGGTGAATGAATCGTCCGAAAACATCGGGGCGCGGCGCCTGCACACGATCATGGAGAAACTTCTCGAAGAGATTTCCTTCGAGGGGCCTGATCTGCGGAAGAAGAATGTCAAGGTCGACGCGGTCTATGTCCGCAAGCAGCTTGCGGAAATCGTGAAGGACCAGGATCTGAGCCGGTACATTCTCTAACAAGGATGCGGAAAAAGTCTGCACTTGTGCCGAACGCAGGCGAAACCGCTTGCGCCACCACTGCAAATCAATGAATTGCACGATAAGGTGGGGCAGGCATTCGGCGTGCCGGCGCTATTTGTTTGTGGTGTTGTCGTCGATGCTGCCGGCGGGATGCGGCTACGTTGGCGAGCCGCTGCCTCCGGCGCTCAGGCGACCGGTGCGCGTCGTCGATCTTGCAGCCGTCGAACACGGATCGAAAATCGTCATCCGCTTTACGATTCCGAAAGTCACAACCGAGAATCTGCCGATCAAAGGGAAGCCCGATGTCGATCTGCGAATCGGTCCGGCTCCCGATCCTTTCCAGCTTGCGGAATGGCAGCGGACGGCCGAGCGGGTCACGGTGGACCAGAAGGGAACACCCGCGCAGGCTGAAGTGGATGCTGCAAAGTTCGTCGGGAAGGACGTGTATATCGCGGTGGATGTGCGGGGCCCTCATGGCAGGAGCGCGGGGCCTTCGAATTTCGTGCGCTTGCCCGTGGTGCGCCCATTGCCGATGCCCGAAGCCGTCGCAGCGAAGGATGCGCCCGATGCTGTCGCCCTTGCGTGGAAGGCGACGGCGCCCGAATTCCGCATATTCCGGAAGTTGCAGGGCGCCCCGGAACTGACGCAGCTCGGCACCTCGACGATGCCTTCGTATCTGGATAAGACGATCGAGTACGGAAAGACGTACTCGTATTACGTGCAGTCGATCCAAAAGACGGGTGACACTTACGCGGAGAGTGAAGTCTCCAGCATTGACACCTTCACCCCTGTGGACAAGTTTCCCCCCGCGGTGCCGGTGGGCCTCTCGCCGGTGCCTGGGACGCAGAGTATCGAGTTGGTGTGGCAGCCCAACAGCGAGAAGGATTTCGCAAGCTACCGGGTGTATCGCGACGGGCAGAGGATCGGCGACAATGTCACCGCGCCTGTCTTCAGCGACCGGAACGTGAAGCAAGGCGTGAAATACGCTTATCAAATAAGCGCCGTCGACACGACCGGTAACGAGAGCGCGAAATCGGCGGCTGCCGAGTCGGCGCTACCGTAAAAAGCGTGCCGCCGGCGGTCTCCACCGCTATACTGATGTCAAATGAAGTTTTTCCTTGATACCGCGAACCTGGACGAAATTCGGAAGGGCGCCGAATGGGGCATCGTCGATGGGGTCACGACCAACCCGACCCTGATAGCCAAAGAAGGAAAAGCGATCAAAGAACAGATCGCTGCCATCTGCGACATCGTGGACGGGCCCATCAGCGCCGAAGTTATCTCGGTGACCGCGAAAGAAATGATCCGCGAAGGTCGCGAGCTCTCGAAGATCCACAAGAACGTGATCGTGAAGTGCCCGCTGATACGCGACGGCATTGAAGCCTGCTCAGCCCTCAGCAAAGAAGGCATTCGCGTAAACGTGACACTCTGCTTCTCGCCGGCGCAGGCATTGATTGCCGCGAAGGCCGGCGCATACTTCATCAGTCCGTTTGTAGGCCGGATCGATGACATCGGTGGGAACGGGATGGATCTGATCCGCCAGATTGTCGCGATCTACGATAATTACGACTTCGAAACGCAGATTCTCGCCGCATCTCTGCGCGGACCCACTCACGTGATCGAGTCGGCGATGGCCGGCGCGCATATCGGTACCATGCCATTCAAAGTCCTCGATATGCTGTTCAATCACCCGCTGACCGACAAGGGCCTCGATCAGTTTCTGAAGGACTACAACAAAGCGTTCCAGACAAAGCCGGAGGGCGGGGTCCGGTAAGTGTCCAATGCCCGACCGGTGGGCAAATCTGGCAGCGAACCCGAAAGGGATTGGCCTCGCGGTTCTGGTCATCCTGATTGCCGCGGCACTCATTTTGCGGCTTGCTCTGAAAAAAAAGCCTTCGCCTGAAGAACTGGAACGGCGCCGCCGGCTGAAACTCCATCATGAAGGCAAGATGGGTGACGGCGAGATCGTGGATGTCGGCGCTGGTTCGATCGTTTATTCCTACAGCGTGGCGGGGATGGAGTACACCGCGTCGCAGGATACAGGCGACCTTCAGTCCGCTCTTCCCCCCAACTCGATGAACCTGATCGGACCGATCCGGATTAAATTCGATCCGCGAAATCCGGCCAACTCCATCGTGCTTTGCGAAGAGTGGAGTGGCCTGACGCAGACGCCAGCGCCCCGGGCCTGATTTCCGCGCAGTATGATGACGCTTGCACGATGACGATCTCGCGCCGCATTCTCTACCCGCTGACCGCCGCCGTGATTCTCGCGTACTTCCTTTTCTTCACATGGAATTCGCGTCACATGTATTTCGACGCCGACGACATGTACGCGCTCTACTTTGCGTGGAGCAAACCTCTGATGCAGATCGTGCGGGAAAACCTGTACCTGTGGAGAGGCGAATTTCGTCCGCTGGGCGCGTTCTTCTATCGTGGAATTTACGCGGTCGCGGGGTTCGATCCGTACCCGTTCCGGATTGCGGAGTTGTCCGTCTGCATCGCCGATATGGGGATTTGTTTCTGGTTCATCCGGCTGGTTTCGGCCTCGGAGCGCACGGCGGCGCTCGCCACTTTGCTCTTTGCTTTTCAGGTGCGGATGCTCGAGGTATGGTTCCGGACCACCGTCATCTTCGACGCGCTCTGTTTTACTTTCCTCTACCTCGCGCTGGGCCTGTATATCCACGGTCGCCGTGGCGGTGCGGACCTCAGCCGCGGACGCATCGCCGCCATCCTGCTGCTTTTCGTCTGTGCGCTGAACTCGAAGGAATTCGCAGTCTGTCTGCCGTTATTCATCGTCGCGTGGGAATTGTTGTTCAACACTTCTGAGTGGAATCCCGCAAAGCCGATGACCTGGCTGAAGTCGCGGGCGGCCCTGCTGATAGCCGCCATGGGAGTGCTGGTCGTGGTCTATGCGATCGGAAAACTGCATGGACCGGCTGCGATGTCCACCAACCCGGGCTATACACCCGAATATTCTTATACGCGCTTCACCGAAACGTGGGGCGAATATCTGAAAGACCTGTTTGTGCTTGCCGATCGCCCACCGGGATACGCTTCGATCAGCATACTCGGAGGCATGGTGGCTCTCGCGATTGCCATTCGTTCGCGCGTTCTCGCGTTCGCCTGGGTCATTCTCCTTTTCGGAATGCTCCCCGTCTCTTTTTCGCCGGCGCGGGGCGGATATGAAATTTACGCCGCTTCGTGGCTCGGCTGGGTGTTGTATGCCGCCAGCCTGCTCGTTGCGCTGCAGGATTTCGTGACCCGCCGCGTCCCGCAGTACCGTACCGCTCTGGCAGCCGCGATGTTTATTCTCGTCGGATGGGGCGTCGGCAAGGTCAACCTTCACGATCTCCGCCACGGCGAGCGGACCTGGCTGTACGACCCGCCAAAGGCAGCGCATACGATGGTCCGGCAGTTGGTCGCCCTGCACGCCACATTGCCCCCGCAGGCGCGCGTGCTGTTCCTCGAAGATGGGTTTACCACCCAGGAATGGACGCCTCTGTTCATCATGCGGATTATCTATGACAGCCCCACGATGGTGGTGGATCGCTTGAAGCGGGATACGGCGAAGCCTGCAGGGTGGGAGCAATACATGTCCGCGGACAGGGTCCACTATGACTACGTCTTCGACTATCTCGCGGGGCGATATATCGAAGTGCAAAAGAGATCCGCTATTGGCGGTCCGGCCGCGAAGGCTTACTGATGGCAGGGGCAAAACCCGCGGTTCTGGTCGCAGGCGGAGCGGGGTATATCGGCAGCCACACCGCCAAGGCGCTGCGGCATGCGGGCTTCGAACCGGTGACGCTCGACAATCTCGTTACGGGAAACCGATGTGCCGTTCGCTTCGGTCCTTTCGTGGAAGGATCGATCGCGGATCGGCCGCTTGTCGAAAAGACCGTCCGCGAATTCGGTATCGAAGCCGCGATTCTTTTCGCGGCCCACGCGTATGTCGGGGAATCGACCGCGCACCCGGCGAAATACTATCGCAACAACGTCGGAGCGTCGATCGATTTTCTGGACGGTCTGATGGCCGCTGGAGTCAAGACGCTGGTGTTTTCGTCGAGCTGCTCGATCTATGGAGCCCAGACGGACGACGCCCCTATCAGTGAGAGCGCACCGAAGAATCCGCTGAGTCCATATGCGGAGACAAAGCTGTTTCTCGAAAGTGCGCTCGGTTGGTATGAGCGGGCCTACGGGTTGCGATCGGTATGTCTCCGGTATTTCAACGCGGCGGGGTGCGATCCCGATTGGGAAATCGGCGAATGCCACGATCCCGAAACGCATCTCATCCCACTGGCGATTGCAGCCGCGATGGGCGGCGCGCCGCTGCGAATCCTTGGGGATGACTATCCCACGCCGGATGGAACCGCGGTGCGTGATTACGTTCACGTCACCGACCTCGGAGACGCGCATGTCAGCGCACTGGGACATCTGCTGGGCGGCCGCCCGAGCGATCGATTCAACTGCGGTACCGGGACAGGTCACTCGGTGCGGCAGGTGATCGAAGCCGTGAAGGGGGTCTCCGGCAAAGGCGTTCCTTTCGAGGTTGGGCCGCGCCGTGCGGGAGACGCGCCGGTTCTGGTGGCGGACGCAACCCGGATCCGCGAGGTCCTGCAATGGGAGCCGCGTCATTCTTCGCTGGAAACGATTTGCGCAACGGCATGGCGCTGGTATTCGGAACGGAGCCTCCGGCATGCCCGCTGAAACATCCCGCGTCGTCTTCAAGTCGAAGCCGCTCGCCGGCATCATGGCAGAGCAGTATTTCAATCTCGCCACACCTTCCCATTTCTGGTGCCGCCGTCGCTTCGAAGTTTTTCAAAAGCTCGCGGGGCATCTGCTGCCGCCTGGCACGCGGGTCGCCGAGATCGGTTGCGGCAATGGTGTGCTGCAGCGTCAGGTGGAAGACGCGTACGAGCTGGCCCCGGCCGGGTTCGATCTGCACGAAGAAGCGTTGCGTCACAATATGTGCCGCCGCGGCGAAGTCTATTGCTATGACATCGAGGATCGCGCTTCCGAATTCGCGGGCGCTTTCGACGTCCTGCTGATGTTCGACGTTCTCGAACACATCGTCGACCAGGACGGCTTTCTCGATGCCGCGCGGTTTCA
>DATAZF010000168.1:0-12899 GCA_036272235.1 Bryobacteraceae bacterium
TGATCGACAAAACCGGCCGCATTGCCGCAACCTATGTGGGCGTCGTCGACCGGAACGACATCGAGGCCAACATCAAAATGCTGCTGAACGAGTAGCGCGGTTTTTTAGACGCTCGGCTCTCACACGCTCAATACCGGGCACGGCGCCTCGCGCACGATTTCATAAGCATTCGCGTGCCACCGTCCTACGGTTCCAACAATACTGCCGCGCCCGATCACCACCAGATCCGCCTTTTTCCGGATCGCCACGTCGCGGACCATATCCGCCACGCTGGCGTCCGTCTTCGCGATGCGCGCACTGCCGTCGCCCTCCTGAATCTGCACGCGCCCCGCGCGGGCAGCCTCCACCAGCAGATCCTGCATGCGGCTCTCGGGAACGAGCGCGTCGATCTCGCCTTCAGCGGCCACGTGCAGCAACTCGATCGTCGCGTTCGCATCGGCCGCAATCTCGATGGCGGATTCCAGCGCATGCCGGCTTTCCGCCTTCAGGTCGATTGCGCAGACGATATGTCGGGGCTGCGGATGCGCCCGGTGCGAGGGCTCCGCCGCATGTGCCGCCGTCCACACCGGCGTCTTCGAATCGTGCAGAACCTTGGCGGTCACCGATCCGAGCAACACGCGCCGGAAAGCCCCATGTCCATGAGTCGGCATCGCGATCAGCCCGATCTTCTCCTGCTCCGCGAAATCCGTGATCACACTTGCCGCATCACCCAGCTCGACCCCGCATGTGACCTCGATTTTCGGCAGTTCCGCCTCGGCGAACTTCTCGAGTTCGGCCCGCAAGCTGGCGGACAACCCCGTGAAATCGTAGATCTCCGGATAAACTGCGTTGGTGGCGGAATAGATCGGAGGCGGAGGCATCAGCGCATGCAGCAACACGACCTTCGCCTGATACCGCTGTGCCATCGAAAGAACGAACGGCGCCACCGCGCGTGCACGCTCCGAAAAATCGACAGGAAACAGAATGGTCTTGAATGACGCGGGTCCGGCAACGGGCATTTGACTCGTTTTTATCGATCCGCTTCGGCGGCTTTCCCGGCCCGGATATCCGTCGGATAGCCCTTGTCGATCCAGTCGGTCTTGAAATTCGTGGGGACCACCATCACCTTCACGTTCTCGTATCCCATCTTACGCAACTCCGCGAACGCCGGCCGGATATTCGGACACTTGTCCCACGGGCAGCAACCGCAGTAAAGGATGATCTCGCGGTTGCGCGGCTGTCCCGCGACGGCGCGCCTCAGATCTGTCAGCCCTTCTTCTTTCGAGCCGGGTCCCGCGTATACGCTGCCGGTGATGTGCGTGGCCCGATAAAGAACCGGGAACCCGACATGGATCACCAGCGGATTCCTCAGGTCCTTCGCCACCTGCGCCGGCTGCACCTGATCGGTGTCGGCCCAGGGCTCGGATCCGCATAAGACAACTCCCAACAACAGTCCCGTCAGGCAGAGCAATTTTACTTGCCGCATGCGATGATTCTACGCCATTTCACGCTCCGGCTCGGGCTTGCCCTGGTCTTTGTCCTCAACCTGTGGACTCCCAAATGGAAAGCGCAACCGCAGCAGACGTTCGCGGTGCCTTTCTTCATTCAGATTCCGCACTCGTGCCAGCAGCAGATCGTCGAGCGAGATCATGCCGGCCAGTTTTTCGTTTTCCGGATCGAGCACTGGCATGCGCGTGAACCCGGTCTCGGCCATGCGGAAAACCACCACCCGCAGCGGCTCGTCCGAATAAGCCACCACCGGCTTTCGCACGATCTCGCCCAGTGGACCTTCCGAAGCGCCCGACTGCGTCAGCGCCCGCAATTGCTTGCGTGTGATGACGCCGCTCACGTGCCTTGCCGCGTCGACAACCGGATACAGGTGTTGTCCGCGCTGCGCCGGCTCCCGCACCACTGTCGAGCGCAGATCGTCGACGGTCGCGTTCGATGGAATCGCCACCAGCTTGGTCCGCATTACCTCGCGGACAAACAGGATCTCCAGCGGATCGGTCGCATACTCGCGCGTGATGTGGAATCCGCGGCGTGCCACTTTCTCCGTGAGGATCGAGCGTTTCAACAACAACACCGTCGTCGCGTGCGCCAGCATGCCGGCCACCAGCAGCGGCAGCAGCACGTTGATGTCGTGCGTCAACTCCAGCGCGAACAGAATCGCCGTGAAGGGTGCGCGCATCGTTCCTCCCAGAATCGCGCCCATGCTGACGAGCGGCCAGAAACCGGCGCCTTCATGCGGCAGGAACATGGCTTCGACACCGCCCAGCGCCGCGCCCATCATCAGCAACGGAGCGAGCACGCCGCCCGATGTTCCGGAGCCGAGCGAGATGATCCAGATCGCCGACTTCACGAGCAACACGCCCGCGATTACCGTTCGCGGCACGTCTCCCTGCAGCAGCGATTGAATCGTGTCGTAGCCGACGCCGAGGGCCTGTGGGAAGATCATTCCGCCAAGCCCGACGAAAACGCCCCCGATCGCCGGCCACCACATCCAGTGGATCTTCAGCTTCTTGAACCCGTCCTCGGCAGCGTAAACGCCGAGCGTCAACAGGCACGAAAGGCAGCCCGCGAGAAGGCCCGCGATTACACATCCGGCAAGGCCCTGCGGACCGATGAAGATCGAATGCTGCGGCACCGGGAACAACGGGCCGAGGCCCAGAATATAACGCCGCGCGGCGCCGGCCGTGGCGCTCGCAAGCGCGACCGGGATCGCGCTTCGCGGCTTCCATTCGAACAACAACAACTCCACGGCGAGCAACACCGACGCGATTGGCGCTGCGAATGTAGCCGCCATTCCAGCCGCCGCGCCTGCGACCAGGAGAGTCTTCCTTTCCGCCGCCGTCAGGTGGAAAAGCTGCGCGATGATCGACCCGATCGCTCCGCCCGTCATGATGATCGGACCTTCCGCGCCAAACGGGCCGCCCGACCCGATCGAAATCGCCGACGACAACGGCTTCAACACCGCCAGCCGCGGCTGCACCCGGCTTCCGTTGATGAGAATGGATTCGAGCGCTTCCGGAATCCCGTGTCCGCGGATGCGCTCCGAGCCGTAACGCGCCATCAGCCCGATCACGAGACTGCCCGCTACGGGAACTCCCACAGCAAGCCACCCGAGATGGTTCATCGCCGGTGAAACCAGCGTGCTGCTCAGGCGCCCGTAATAGAAAGCGTTTGTGAAGAAACCGATCAGGCGCAGCAGAACCCACGCCACTCCCGTGCTGATGAGCCCGATCAGAATCGCGAGGAAAGAAATCGGAATGACACGCATGCTGGTCGTGAAATCTCCCAGCTGCTCGGAGTTGTCGCGATGTTTCGCTCCGTGCTTCATTGCGCGGCCAACTTCCTGCTGTGCCGCAGCACGGTATTCAGCGCGCGTGCGAGCTCCGGTCCGGAGCGCTCCAGTTCCGTGCGATGCGCGAGAGCGAGTTGCCGCAGTTTCGAGCGGCCGATCGCGGTTAAGTGGACCAGCACCTGGCGCTTGTCTTCAACCCCCGGCGTGCGTGCAATCGCGCCGGTGATCTCCAGCCGGTTCACCAGCTCGACCGCGCTGTGGTGCTGGATGAAAAGCCTCGTCGCAATCTCCCGGATGGTCGGCTTTACCCCTGTCGGAAGACCCTGCACCGCCAGCAGCAGTTGATGTTGCTGCGATTCGATCTGGTGCTCGCGCGCCGTGGCTTCACTGAAATGAAGAAACTGCCGGATCTGGCGCCTGAATTCGGCGAGATCCTCATATTGTTCGGGAGAAAGATCTCCATCGCTGCTCACATTTATATCGTAACACGATATAAATTGGACGCCCGAAACAACCGCATCTGTAGGGCAGGTTGGTAACCTGCGGCGGATTGGCAATCCGCCTTGTGTATGGCGTCAGAACAGCAACTTCAACGCCGTCCGATTGAGAAATTGAAATTCGGATGTTTCGTCACGTGTAAGCCTCGGCCTTAAGTCTGCTAACCGGGTATATCAATTCCCGATTTCCGTGCCCAGCCGGAAGCCCAACTCTGCCTCGTTCATCCAGGAAATCGAGCGATCGAACCACTTAACCTTGCGAGTCCCCGAACGCATCCGGTCGCGCTCCGTCTTCAGCACAAAAGCACACGGCGCCTCACCGTCTTCGCGCACCCGCCGGCTCAGCCACGAACGATCGTCGAGCCCTTGCGCAAGCACGATCGGCGATCCTTCGAACCAGGCCAACTCGGCGCCGAACTCCGCATCCTTCTGCCGCCGCGGTTGAGAAAGTGCGAACGCGCGCCGGTACTGAGCAATCGCCCCGTCCAGATCGTGCACTCCTATCACAACTTTCGCGACACCGCTGACCTGATCCGTGGAAGCTTTACCGCTCGGATACACTCTTAACTCGCGCGGCGTCTGGTCGCTGATCAGAAACGGGAACAACGAGCCACGGTGCCCAGGCCCGACATCCACAGTCTGCCAGGCGATTTTCGTGCCGTCAGGGCGGGTCCGCCCGCTCGCTTCGGGCGCGCCGGTAGGAATGCCCGCCGCTTTCAGTTGGCGCGCCTCGACGGTGATATCCGACACCCGCAAAGCGAATGCGCACGGTCCGCCGTTGTTCTTGAGGAACTTGCTCCAGACGTGCATCGAGACCGCTACAGGATCCGCATTCTTCTGTATCCCCATCAACTCCAGATACGACCCATCCGGGAAACTGACGAGCGCCATCTCCGTCGCGTGGTTCGAGTGCGGTCCGCCATATTCGGTCGGAAGCCCCGTTGCCGCGGTGAACGCTTTGCGCATCGCATCCAGATGCGCGCCGGCCACCGTAACATGATCGATTTGCAAATTCGCGGCAGTGAGCATAACGGGAAGACCTAACGCTGCGAGAGACGCGGCTTTCATTCTGCGGACCATCATAATTCCGCCGCAGTCGCCGTTTCAACGCCGGCTTCACTCTCCCCGTTGCGCATCCAGCACAGCCCGCACACGCTGCACCAGCGTATCGGGCGTGAAAGGCTTCTCGAAAAACGTGGTCCCATACCGGCGCAGACGGCTCGGAATGTGCGTCTTGCCGGGATACCCCGACGTATAAATTACCCGCATCCGTGGACGAATTGCGAGCACCTGTTCCGCCACTTGCGGCCCGCTCAGTTTCGGCAACACCATATCCGTTATGAACAGGTCGATCTCGCCGGAATGTCTCTGGCACATTCGAATCGCCTCCTCCGGATCGCCCGTATCGAGGACAGTATGTCCCGCCCGGCTCAGCACCTGCCGCATCAACGTCCGGAGCGCGCTTTCATCCTCCAGCACCAGGATTGTCTCGGTGCCGTGCATCTTTTGCAGATCGAAGGGCCGCGCTTCGGCGGGTGCCTCGACGCCGCGCTCGACGCAGGGCAGGTAAATGCTGAACGTTGTTCCCTTACCCGCCTTCGTGTTCACGCGAATATCCCCGCCGCTCTGCTTGACGATCCCGTAGGCCATCGCGAGCCCGAGCCCGGTTCCCTTGCCGAGTTCTTTCGTGGTGAAAAACGGCTCGAACACGCGCGCTGCTGTTTGCGTATCCATGCCCGACCCTGTATCGCTCACCGCAAGCGTTGCGTACTGGCCCGCCGGAAGCATGATCTGTTGATCGGAAGAACTTCTGCCGATATCCACCTTTGCCGTCTCGATCGTTAATAGCCCGCCCTTCGGCATGGCGTCGCGCGCGTTGACCACCAGATTCATGATCACCTGCTCGAACTGGCCCGGATCGATCTTCACCAGCCCGGGACTGGCGTCATAAGCGGTGCGAAGCTCCACATCCTCGCCGATGACGCGCCGCAGCATCTTTTCCAGACCTGCTACGACAGTGTTGAGGCTGACCGTGCGCGACTGAAGTACCTGGCGGCGGCCGAAAGCCAGCAATTGCCGCGTCAACTGGGCGGCGCGCCGGGCGGCTTCCATGATCTCTTCGGCGTATTCGCGGGCTTCGCCGCTCAGGCTCGGCAACTTCTTCATCAGATCGCCATACCCGCAGATCACGGTCAGCAGGTTATTGAAATCGTGCGCAACCCCGCCCGCCAGCTGGCCGATCGCTTCCATTTTTCGCGACTGCAGAAGCTGCTCTTCGAGTTCTTTCTGGATCGTGATGTCCTGCGCCGCCCCATAAATCCGTTCGACCCTCGGCTTTCCATCGCCCTCAACGCTGCCCGAACCCTCGGCAAACACGGGCCGCTCGTAGATACGCAGCCACCGGACCTGCTTGCTCTTCGTAACGATCCGGATCTCGATGACATCCGATTCGCCGGCCAGCAGGCTATCGATATGTTGCGCCGCGATCCCCACGTCCTCTGGATGGCACAGTGTCTCCCAGCCCCCCGAATTCAGCTCTTCCGCGTTGTATCCCGTGATCCGCGTGAAAGGATCCGTCATCCACTCGCACGTGAACGTTTTGTCCGCATCCACCCGCATCGAGTAGACATAGTCGGAGCTGGCTTCCGAGACCAGACGGTAACGCTCTTCGCTCTGACGCAGCGCGCCGACGGCCCATGTTCTCTCCACGCGCAAACGCCGCTGATCGATGGCCCGGCGCACCGCCTCTCCCAGCCGCGCGAGACGATCCTTCAACAAGTAGTCGGACGCGCCCCGCTTCATAGCTTCGACGGCGACATCCTCGCCGAGCCTTCCGGAAACGAGGATGAATGGAATATCAAGGCCACGCTTCTGCAAAAGGTCGAGCGCTTCGAAGCCGTCGAACAAGGGCAGGTTGGAATCGGACAGAATGATCTCCGGCTCCGTCTCCAGCTGTGCCAGATACTCTTCTTCCGTTTGCACCCGGACCCACTCCGGATCGAGCCCGCCGCGCTTCAGTTCACGCACGATCAATTCCGCATCGACGGGGTCGTCTTCGACGATCAGGACCCGCACGCGCTCCGTCATTCCAAACCCGCCACCGGCACAACCGAAACGCTGTGTCGGTGCTTGTGTGAAAACGGCGAGAGGTTCACGCCCAGCCAGAACGACGACAGCGCCCGGATCGCCTTCCGAAACTCGCCGATATCCACGGGTTTCTGGATGTAACCGTTGACGCCCAGCCGGTAGCTCTCCGCGATATCCCGTTGCTCACCCGAGGACGTCAACACTACCACCGGTATCGACTGGCACTCGACGCTGGCTTTCACTTCGCGCAAAACCTGCAAGCCGCCGATCTTCGGTAGTTTCAAATCCAGCAGAACCAGCCTGGGCGGCTGATCGATGGCGCGGCCTTTGTATTCCCCTCGGCAGAACAGGAAATCCAGCGCTTCTTCTCCATCCCGCATCACTTCGATCCGGCCCTGCACGTTTTCGCTCCGAAAGGCGCGCAGGGTTAGCTCCACATCCTGTGGATCATCCTCGACAAGGAGTATCTGGGCCGCCTCACTCATTCGTATTTAACGATTCTGTAACAGGAAAGTTGCCAAACCGCTGGTTCACGAGACACGTTTCGCCGATCGCTACTAGGTTTTTAGCTGCCCCGCGGCAGGCAGCGCCAGAAAGAAAGTCGCGCCCTGATCGACCGCCGCCTCGGCCCAGATACGGCCGCCATGCTTGTGGACAATCCGCTGAACGGTCGCCAACCCTACCCCCGTCCCCTCGAAATCTTCCCTCCGATGCAGGCGCTCAAACACTCCGAACAGTTTGTGCGCGTACTTCATATTGAACCCTGTTCCATTGTCCCGTACGTAGATGATTTGCTCGCCCTCGACCGTCGTCTGTCCGACTTCGATGACGGCTGGATTCCGCGGGCGCGAGTACTTCACGGCGTTCGAGAGCAGGTTCTGAAACACCAGCTTGATCAGCCCCGGATCGCATTCGATAACAGGAAGCTCGCCGATCTTCCATTGAATATTCCGGCCGCGGGACTCAAGGTTCAAGTCCCGCACAACATCCTCCACCAGTGGTTTCAACTCTGTCACCCGAACGCGGACCTCCTGACGGCCCACCTGCGCCAGACCCAGCAGATCGTTGATCAACTGATCCATGCGCCGCGTGCTGTCGATGATGCGCGCCAGAAAACCGCGGGCTGTTTCGTCAAGCTGCCCGGAACATTCCTCCGTAAGCGCGTCCGCGAAACCCTGAATGTGGCGCAGGGGTGCGCGCAGATCGTGCGCTACGGAATAAGTGAAAGATTCGAGCTCCCGGTTCACCACTTCGAGCTGCGCGGTTCGCCTGACAACTCTCAGTTCGAGTTCGTCGCGCGCCGACTGCAGAGCTGTATCCCGCTCCTGGATCTGGCCCAGCATCTCGTTGAATGCTTCGATAAGCACGGCAATTTCATCGGTATTTCTCGTCGTGGCAGCCCGGATCGAATACTTCTTCTCCCGCGAAACGATGCGCGCCGTTTCGGCCAGTTGCACGATCGGCCGGGCTGTCGCCTTCTGGAAAATCGACGAAAAAACGAACGCCGCGAACAGCGACATCAGCAGCACCGCCGCCACAATCCCGGCGTATCTCAGGAGCCGGTCGTTCACCTCGCGCAAATCGGAACGGATCCGGACCGTGCCGATTCGCTTGCCCTGGAACTCGATTGCGCTCACCAGCACCAGGTCGTTCGCCTCGAATGAGGATGACTGCGTTTGTCCGGCCGCGAGCGGGCTGAGGGGCGGAACGGTCTCGTCGCCGTCGCGCGACCAGGTGGCGAATCCGCTGCCCGAGGGCGCGTAAATACTGGCCGAGACAATGTTGGGTGCGGCTTTCAGCCCCGACAGCGTATTCCGCGCCGATTCCGGATCGTTGAACAGCAGCGCCGATGCACTGTTGGCCCCGATGATCTGGGCCTGTATCGAAAGCCCGTTGACCATCGTCTGCCGGAAATCCGCCAGTTCGTAAGCGGCGAACGCCGTACAGGCGAGCAGCAGCGCCGCGCCGCTCACCAGCATGTTCATCCAGGTCAGCTTCTGCCGGATTGAATAGTTACGCACCCTGAACATCACGGATTGCCCCGGTTTAAGGCGTCCTCCTGATCGCGACCGCAAGCTTGAGAATCTGCGAACTCAGCGTGAGCCGCGCCCGCTGTGCCGCCGCCAGGTTGATCTCGAAGCGGACCCGGTTCCCGTCGAGGATGAACTGGATCATTCCCCCCCCGCGCGTGAAGCCGGCCATGTCACTGACCGTGAGAACGCTTAAAGCTCTCAGTGTCGTCAGAATTGCACTGAGTTGAGCCTCTTTCGCCGAGCTCAGGAAAACGATCCGGCATCCGGACGCTTCCTCGGGTGTAGCAATCCGCTTCGCCGCCATCGGCCCGCCATTGATGACTTCACCCTTGATTGCCGCGTCCAGCAGGGGGCCGAATGGGTCCGTTCCCAGCACGCACACATTGAAGGAGTCGTTCGCCGCGCCGGCCCGCGCCGGCCACTCGACGAACCGCCCGAAGTTGGAAAGATACGCCGCCTCGACCTCGTATTCGGTGGGTTTGGGCGTCTGCCCCTGCGACAAACCTGTGAGCATGGCCGCCATGGCGAGACACGCCCCAACGAGCCCGCGCCGGGTGGCATTCCGCCGCGGGCAACTGACGGTCGCCATCATTTGCGGAACGTCAGCGAAGCGAAAATGTTGCGTTTGATTCCCACCACCGCGCCGGGGTCGCCGCTGAACTCCCCGTGATGAGGTTGCATCAGGTTCTGCGCCGTGATGGCGAACTCTACCTTCGGCACCGGCCGCCAGGCGAATCTCGCGTCCCCTGTCTGATAGGCGTCGACGTTGACCGCCGGCAGCGCGCTGACAAACCGCCATGTTGCGCTGAATTCCATGTTTCGCATCAGATCGAACCAGGATTGAATTCTGATCTGGTGGTGTGGACTCGACCCTTCCAGCGAACTGACGGTCGTCGTATCGGTGCTGGTCGCGATCGTGGCCATATCCATGTTCAGGAATGAATACGATCCCTGCAGCCGCCACCACGCGCGGGGCTTCCAGTCCGGCGCGATTTCGATGCCGGTTGTCGTCCCCTTCACTCCGTTCAGATTGAAGAACGGATCGATGGTCGCCGTCAGACCGCCGTCATTTTCCGTAGCCGGCGCCTGCGCGTCGAGACTCAACAGGTGGTTATACCGGTTATGGAACACCGCGATATCGAGCGAGAACGTGTTGCTGATCAGGCTGCGGTAGCCGCCTTCGAAGCCGAGCAGCGTTTCATCGGTGAAAATCCGGTCGCCTTGCGTGCGGCTGAAAACCAGCGGATTGATCGAGACCAGCGCCGTTGTCGTGAGCGTATCCTCGATGTCTGACGCGGTTCGCACGGCCCGAGTCACGGCGCCCCAGAAGGTGCGGCGCGGCGTAGGCGTCCACAACAAGCGCGCGCTCGGCTCGACGTTGAATCCCGAAAGACTCTCGTGGAAAATCTTTGCGCCTGCCGTGAAAACGACCTTGTCCGCCACCAGAGGAATACTGTCCTGCGCGTACGCCGTATAAAGTTGATCGGTCCGGTCGTCGGGCGTGAATACGTAGGTCGGCACAATTTCGGGAACCTTGCCCACGCTCGCGCGCGCGCCTAATCCCCAGATAAAGTCCTGTCCCTTGAAGAGCGTCAGATGATGGACCAGGTCGACGTCATAGGTGTCCCGGTACTCGGCCTGATTGGCCTGCAGGCGGTTGACGCGGTCGTAATAAGCCTGTATCTGCAGGTCCGACGTCGCGCTGAACATATGCTGCCAGCGCGCCAGCACATTGCCTCCGGAGAGCACGGCATCCTGTTCGACGGCGACCGCGGACGGCGGATTCTCCGACGTTACCCTCACGCTCTCGCCGGCCAGTCCGTCGTAAACATCGCCTTGCACCGTGATCGTGTTGCGCGTGTTGACGTCCCAATCGGTGCGGAATCCGGCCTGCATGCGCCGCCAGTCGTCGAACTGCCGGTTGTCCGGATGGTACTCAGGGGCCTGGTCGGTGCCCTTTCCATATACCCGGTAGTTGAATCCCGAATCGTTGCCGCCGCCCGTGCGGAAATCGAGAAAACCCTGATTGACGCTGCCGCCGCCCGCCGAGACCAGCGTGCCTCTGGTGTCGCGCGAGTTTTTCGTGATGATGTTGATCACGCCGTTTACGGCGTTGGAGCCCCAGATGGTGCCGCCGGGCCCCCGAATGACTTCGATGCGGTCGATGTCCTCGATCAGCGTGTCCTGCACTTCCCAGTAGACGCCGTGAAAGAGCGGCGAGTAAACGCTGCGCCCGTCGATCAGCACCAGCACGGAGCGCGACAGACGGCTCTCGAATCCCCGGATGCCGACCGCCCATTTGACCGAATCGATCTGCGCCACGTCGACGCCGGGCGCGAGGCGCAGCGCCTCCGGCAGGCTGCGTACGCCGGACCGCCGGATGTCTTCCTGTGTGATGACATAGATCGCCGCGGGAGTCTGCGAGAGTTTGACCGGACCTTTGGAGACGGTCGTGACTTCGATGTTCCCGAGCTGCGCAAGGCTTAGACCCTTGAGGCGTCCGGAAGCGTCGCCGCTATCCTGCGCGTTACTAAGGACACAAGCGAGGACGAGGAGGGTAAAGAGCCGAATAGTTAACCGCACGGGCATCGGGAGCGGAACATAAGTGCGGCGCTTGATTTCATCCTTTATAGCACAAGATGGTTTGATGGTCTCGGTGGAACCTCCGGCATGCGCTTGGGTTGACAGTTGCCTATACGATTGCGTACCGCGTTGATACCATTGACCTGCATTTCACGATCATCCGCCCTGCCGGAACCCGATATCATGGGCATGTCTCATGGTAATGAACCTGCCTGAGACAAGGTAGACGAGGAGGCCCGATGAGCGCGATCACCCTGAAAGTGAACGGCCGCACCCATAACCTCGATCTCGACCCAGCGACCCCTCTGCTCTACGCCCTAAGCGACGACCTCGCCCTCCGCGGCCCCAAATTCGGCTGTGGACTCGCCCAGTGCGGCTCCTGCACCGTCATTGTCAACGGCAGCGCGGTCCGCTCCTGCGTCCGGCCTGTCAGCTCTGTCGCGGGCGCCGAAATCATCACTCTCGAAGGACTCGGCACCATCGACAAACCGCATCCCATTCAAAAAGCCTTCATCGACGAACAAGCCGCGCAATGCGGATTCTGCGTCAACGGCATCATCATGACCGCGAAAGCGTTCCTCGACAAGAACCCCAGTGCGACCGAAGCTGAAATCCAGCAAGCGATGTCGGGCGTGCTCTGCCGCTGCTTCACTCACGTGCGCATGCTCGCGGCAATCAAGCGTTATGCGCAGGCATTGAAAAGCAAAGCGGGAGCGGTGAAGGCATGATCTCCCGCCGCGATTTCCTGGCCGCCTCGGGTGCACTCATTGTCAGCTTCAGCATGCAGGACCACAGCGCCTCCGCCCAGGTGCTCGGTGGACCGGCTTCCGGCTCTCCCCCTCCCAATCAGCTCGACTCCTGGATCGCCATCGCCTCCGACGGCAGCGTCACCGCATTCTCCGGCAAGGAAGAATTGGGGCAGGGGATCTCCGTCGCGCAGGCGCAGCTTGTCGCTGAAGAGCTCTGCGTGCCGTTCCAGCGCGTGAAGCTGATCTACTGCGATACCGCGCTGACGCCCGACCAGGCGCACACATCGGGCAGCCAGTCGCATCCAACGAATTTCAATCACGCCAATCTCGCGCAGGCGGGTGCGACAGCGCGCGAGGCGCTACTGCGCCTTGGATCCGAACATCTGGCGGTCCCCGTCGATCAGCTCATCGCTGCTGATGGCTTCGTCCGTGCCGCGAAAGATTCTTCGAAGAAAGTCGGCTACGGCGATCTCGTCGGCGGACGCAAATTCAATCTCACCCTCGACCGCAATGCAAAGCGCAAGGACCCGCGCGAGTGGACCGTGCTTGGCAAGCCCATCCCCCAGCCCGATCTGCCCGCCATCGTTACCGGACAGTTCGAGTACGTCCACAACGTTCGCGTGCCGGGGATGCTGCATGGTCGTGTAGTCCGTCCGCCGACTGTCGGCGC
>DATAZF010000169.1:0-15588 GCA_036272235.1 Bryobacteraceae bacterium
CAAGCGCAAACATGACACTGTCCCCGCTCAGTTAATTAACCGTCGGCCCATTCAGCGACTCACACGAAGCCCGGATTCCTGGCAGAGTGTTCCCGTTGCGGATGCCGCACAATCCGCATCTGGACCGCGCGGAATTGCCGCGGAGTATTTTGTTCTTGTGGGCGAACGCATGTCGCGCATGGACAGTATCCGGATCATCCTCGTGCTTGCGGCGACTACTCTCGACTTCAAGCGTTCACGTAACGGCTGGCAGTACTATGAACTGGGAATCGATTCGGCGTGTGTTGCCCGTCGCTAAGGCCGCGTCCGGCCATTAATTACTTATGTCATAAATGGTACAATCGCGTCTCGACACTTGATCGCGCAACAGGCGCTTTTGGGGGGCGCCGGCCGTGTTGGATTTTATAGTTTTTCGGACATTATTCATCCTTATTCTGGGCGTTAGTGCTGGTTACTTCCGCCCGTCGGACCAGCCCTTCTGGCCGGCAGCTCTGGTGGGAGCGGCCATGGGGGTGCTTGCCATCATCCTTGAACGCCGTATCGCGCGCATCAGTTTGCAGCGGCTGTTCGGTGTGGTTTTTGGCGTCGTCGCCGGCTTATTCTGCGCCGCGCTTGTCAGCCTCATCATTGGCCAGGCCGGCGGATCCTCTTCGAACGCCATCCACTTCGTCCAGGTGGTTTGCCTGCTGCTCTTCGCTTATATCGGAGCGGTCACAGGCGCTTCCAAAGGCGAATTGTTGAATCTGTCGGCGCTCGGCGGCGTCTTCGGCAACGAATCGGATAACCGTACCAACCAGAAGATTCTCGACACGAGCGTGATCATCGACGGACGCATCGCCGACATCGCGGACACGGGTTTTCTCGACGGCACGCTGGTGGTGCCGCAATTTGTTCTGCACGAACTTCAGATGGTGGCCGACTCGGGCGATTCCATGAAGCGCAACCGCGGCCGACGCGGTCTCGATGTTTTGCAGCGCATCCAGAAGATGGCGCATCTGAAGGTACAGATCGTCAGTGATGATTTCCCGCAGGTGCCCGAAGTCGACATGAAGCTGATCGAGCTTGCCAAGGTCTACAAGTGCAAGATCATCACCAACGATTTCAACCTCAACAAGGTCGCGCATGTGCGCGGAGTCGAGGTATTGAACATCAACGAGCTGGCGAATTCGCTCAAGCCGATCGTGCTGCCGGGTGAGCTGATGCGTGTATTCATCCTGAAGGAAGGCAAGGAATACAACCAGGGCGTCGCGTATCTGGATGACGGTACGATGGTGGTGGTCGATAACGCGCGGCGCATGATTTCGAGGACGATCGACATTTCGGTGACCAGCGTTCTGCAAACGACTGCGGGCAAAATGATCTTCGGCAAGTACGACGAGCGCACACAGGCTGCGGTGGCCAGCGGGCAGCAGGCCGCGCCAATGGAACGCCGCGACGCTCCCCCGCGTCGGGAACAGGCAGTGGGGGAAGGCTGATGCAGCCGGTCATCGCAGAACAAACCTCCGGAGAATAGCCGATCGTGAAAACCGCCGTCATCCTGCCGGCAGCCGGGCTCGGGACCCGCATGCAACGCGGCGCCTCCCCGGGTTCCGCCGAAACAACCGGCACCAGCCGCAAGCAGTTCATGTTGCTCGAAGGCTCGCCGATTCTTGTGCACACCGTTCGCAAATTCGTCGCCTCCCCCCTCGTAACGGATATCGCGGTCGCGGTGCGCGAAGAAGAAATCGAGTCGGTCGAGGAAATGCTCGGCACCGAAGGCCGCGGCCTGTTCGGTTCTCTGCGCGTTGTGGCGGGCGGGAACACGCGCCAGGAATCAGTTGAGAACGCCTTCGCGGCGCTCGATACCGATACCGATATCGTGGCCGTGCACGATGCGGTGCGGCCATTCGTCGATCTGGATACGATCCGCCGCGTGATCGAGGAAGCGGCCCTGAACGGCGCGGCCATCGTCGGTATTGTCCCGGTGGATACCGTGAAGCAAGTGAGCGGCGCACAAGCCGGAGGCGCCAAAGTGCGCGCCACGATCTCCCGCGAGCGCCTGATCCTCGCGCAAACGCCACAGGTCTTCCGGTACGACGTCCTGCGGCGGGCTTTCGAAGCCGCTAAGCGCGACAACTTCTCCGGCACGGATGAGGCCAGTCTCGTCGAGCGTCTGGATCAGGTGGAAATCAGCGTCGTCGTGGGGAGCGAGCGCAACATCAAGATCACGCGGCCTTCGGACATGGATCTCGCACGCTTGTTCTTCGATCAGGAAACGGCCCGTCGTTGAACCTCCGGATCGGGCAAGGCTGGGACGTTCATCGGATCGGCGCCGGCCGCCCGCTCATCATCGGCGGGGTCACGATCCCATGGGAGATGGGCCTTCTCGGTCACTCCGATGCAGATGTCCTCGCACATGCCATCACGGATGCGATTCTCGGAGCGATTGCCGGGGGTGATATCGGCATGCACTTTCCGGATATCGACCCTCGCTGGAAGGGCCGGGACAGTCTCGAATTTCTGAAGCACGCCTGCGGGCTCGCAGCGGAAGCGGGCTTTAAAATCGCGAACGTCGATTCGACCGTCGTCCTCGAACGCCCGAAGCTAAAGGATCATCGCCGGGCAATTCGCGACTCGCTGGCGAGGGCGATGGGAATCGACGTGTCAGTCGTTTCAGTGAAATTCAAAACAGCGGAAGGCGTCGGACCAGTCGGTGAAGGCAAATCCGCCGAAGCCCAGGCTGTCGTCCTGCTCATCTCGACGTAGCTCACATCATTCGGCGGACGCAGCTCTATCTTGACGAGCCCCTGTGGAACGCGCCCCCCAGGCTCGCTTCGGAAACGACGCCATCGCGTTGTTCGGCGACTTCGACATTTTGATTGGAGTGGCGGAATTGTGGGTCGGCGTCCGGCCAAATGAACTGTTTCTCGCGTTGAAAAGTACAGGCTGTGCCACGTCGTCGAGGTCGCAGATGCGTGAATTGCCGCGAGCGCGGTGGCGAATCCTGCAGGATGAAGTAAGGCTCGTTCTTTCGGTTTGACTGAGAGACGGGCAAGTCGCAGGT
Source organism: Bryobacteraceae bacterium (assembly GCA_036272235.1). Lineage (GTDB taxonomy): Bacteria > Acidobacteriota > Terriglobia > Bryobacterales > Bryobacteraceae > BOG-234. The sequence continues at coordinate 3,044 of DATAZF010000169.1, forward strand.
CTGGTCTATTTCGCCGCCGAAGGGCTCCCCGTCGCCATCAACTTCCTTAGCAGCGCGGCTGTATCCTCGTGCTCGACCCAGCCGCCCGGACCTATATGCATCCCCTCCGCCATATTCACAGGCAGGCGACCTTCCTGGTTCTTTACATCCGTACGCGCGCCCTTCTCGACCAGCAGCCTGACTACTTCGTTCGCGCCACGAAATGCCGCGCCGTGAAGTGCTGTGTAGCCGACATCGTTCTTCGCGTTCACCTCGCCGCCCCACTCCATGCACAACCGCAGCGCCTCGGGTGCATCGGTCTGCGAGCCATGGCTCTGGCCGTCTGACCAGCCAACGCCGGCCGCAACCATCAGCGGCGTCGTGTGATCGTTCGTCGCCAGTAACGGATTCGCCCCCTTCTCTTTCAGCAGTTTCATCACGGTCACGTCGTCGGACTGCGCGGCGCGCCAGAACGGCGTCGCTCCGATCATGTTGGCCCAGCGGCCATCGAATGACGGCTGCCCACGCAGCGGAATCTTCTTCGTCAGGCGGGCATTCAAATCCGCCCGATGTGCCACGAGGGCGTTGATCAGATCAAGTTCCGTCGTCGGATCTTTCCCGGGCGGCGCCGGGCGCGTCGACCACTCCAGGTTCCGCATATCCACCGCCGCGTAAAGCGCCGCGCGGCCCTTGCTGTCAGCGAGGTTGGGGTTCGCACCTTTGCTGAGAAGGAAATTTGCGAGCGAGTAGTGGCCATTCATAACCGCGACGAGAATCGGGCTGGTGCCATCCTGCGCGGTTTCGTTGATATCCGCGCCCGCGGCCAGCAACATTGCAGCGGATTTCTGGTCATTCTGCCGTGCGGAGAATAGAAGCGCGGTCATGCCTCCGACTGGAAATGGCGCGGAGAAGATTGTATCGAGCGGCTTCGGCGGAGGCGCGGCGTGCGTCTTCGCGTTCAGGTCGGCCTGGTGGGCGATCAGTACTTCGATCGCGCCCGCGTTCCTGTCAGCGGCGGCCCACATGAGTGCGGTCTGTCCCTGCGCATTTGTCTTGTTGATTTGCGCGCCGTGATCGAGCAGGAGGGCGACGGCCTCCGGCTTGCCTGTGCGGGCAGCCAGCATCAGCACCGTGTCGCCCAATTCGGAAACGATCTTATTCGCATCTTCGCCGGCCGCGAGCAGCTTTCCGATGATTGCTGCATTGCCATTGGTTGCGGCGAGAGAAAGCGGGGTGGCGCCGTAGCGGTTCCCGGCTTTCACATTGGCGCCGGCGCGGATAAGCAAATCCACGGTTTCGACGTTGTCATCACGGACGGCCCAGTGGAGCGCAGTCGTCCCATCCGGCTGCGGTGCGTTGACGTCGGCGTGTTCTCCAAGAAGCGCGCGAACAGCTTCACGATCATGCGCCATCGCGGCATCGGCGAGGTTCGGCGCGGCCGCATTCAACCGCGTTGCAAGAAGGCAGAAGGCGAGCAATCCAGTACGCATGGTTCGAGAAGATTGTAACTTATTACTGCTTTCCTTGTATGTATTTAGCCGCAAATTTGACCGAAATGCCCGTGCGGGCGGAATATCATGTAAATGCGGCTACGCCGCACCCGCCATGCGCTTCTTTGTCACCATCTTCGTAACACTGGCTGCGGTCAACACACTTGCGGCACAGGACCGGGTCTCCATGAACAGAGCCTTCCTGAGCAAGTACTGCGTAACGTGTCACAACTCCAAAACGAAGATCGCCGGACTTACGCTCGACACGGCCGACCTTTCGAGCGTCCCTGCCCACGCCGAGATGTGGGAGAAGGTAATCAGGAAGCTGCGGACCGGGGCAATGCCGCCCGTCGGAATGCCAAAGCCGGACAAGGCCACAGCGGAGACCTTCGTGTCGTCGATTGAAGCTTCGATTGACAAAGCCGCGCTGGTGCATCCGAATCCCGGCCGCCCCGCGCTCCATCGGTTGAATCGTGCCGAGTACGCGAACGCCATTCGCGATTTGCTCGCGCTGGATATAGATAGTTCGGCGTTCCTGCCCGCGGACGATGCCAGCTTCGGCTTCGACAACGTCGCCAGCGTGCTTGGACTCTCGCCCGCACTGCAGGAACGCTACATCGCCGCTGCCGGAAAGATCAGCCGGCTTGCGGTCGGCGATCCGGCGACGAGCCCGATCGTAGAGACCTATCGCGTACGTTCCGATATTTCGCAGGACGACCACATCGAAGGCCTCCCACTCGGGACACGCGGCGGCGTGTTGATCCATCACAATTTTCCGCTCGATGGCGAATACGTCATCAAGGTCAAGCTGCTGAAGTCGACTGTCGATCTGCTCTTCGGCGGCAACGCGCTCGATGAAACTCTGGAGATCGCGCTGAACGGCGAGCGCGTGAAAACGCTGACGATCAATCCGAAGCAGAAGGTTGATCCCAACAGCCCGGAGGACAAAGTGCGCGAGGGCGGCTTCGATCCGGCAGCCGCGACCAGGCTCAGCATGACGCAGCCGCAGGACAATCTCGAAGTCCGGCTGTTCGTAAAGGCCGGTCCGCAGGCTGTGACGGCGGCGTTTCTGAAGAAAACGCTCGCACCGGTCGAAGATCTGTCGCAGCCGTTCGAGCGCAGCACGTTCGATCCGAGCGATCCCAGAGGACTTCCGCACGTCCTCAACGTCAGCATCGCCGGACCGTTCAATGCGAAGGGTGCGGGTGACACCCCCGGCCGCCGGAGGATTTTCTCGTGCCAGCCGACGACGGCAGCCGAGGAGATGCCGTGCGCGCGCAAGATCGTCTCGGCCCTCGCTCGGCACGCTTATCGTGCGCCGGTGAGCGATGCCGACCTTGAGACCCTGCTCGGCTTCTATCAGGAGGGTCGGAATAAGGGAACGTTCGAGAACGGCATCGAACTGGCCCTGCGGCGCATCCTCGCAAGTCCGCAGTTCGTGTTCCGCTTCGAACGCGATCCCGCGAACGTCGCACCGGATACGAACTACCCGATTACCGATCTCGATCTCGCGTCCCGGCTGTCGTTCTTCCTTTGGAGCAGCGTGCCGGACGATGAGTTAATCGCTCTTGCGAGCCGGAACAAGCTGCATGACCCGGCGGTCGTGGAGCAGCAGGTGCGGCGGATGCTGGCCGACGTGCGCTCCCAGGCGATCGTCGACAACTTCGCCGGGCAGTGGCTCTATTTGCGAAACCTGCGCGCTGTTGCACCCGATCTCGAAAACTTTCCGAACTTCGATGACAACCTCCGGCAGGCATTCAAACAGGAGACGGAGCTTTTCTTCGGCAGCATCCTGCATGAGGATCGCAACGTCCTCGACTTGCTGAACGCCAACTACACTTTCGTCAACGACCGCCTCGCGCGGCATTATGGCATCCCGAATATCTACGGAAGCCAGTTCCGGCGCGTCCCCGTGGCTGATGACGCGCGCCGCGGTTTGCTTGGCCAGGGGAGCTTGTTGATCGTGACTTCGGTCGCGACCCGTACATCGCCTGTGCAGCGCGGCAAATGGCTGCTCGAAAATATTCTGGGGACGCCGCCCAATCCTCCGCCAGCGGGTGTGCCGCCGCTGAAGGAAAACGCCATCGGCGCCAAACCGATGACGGTGCGCGAGCGCATGGAGGCGCACCGCGCCGACCCCACCTGCGCCGGATGCCACAAAGTTCTCGATCCGCTCGGCTTTGCGCTCGATAACTTCGATGCCGTCGGCGCCTGGCGAACGCTCGGCGAGGACGGTACTCCTATCGACGCATCCGGTGTGCTTGCCGATGGCACGAAGGTTAACGGCGTCGTCGATCTGCGCAATGCGCTGCTCAGCCGTCCCAACGTTTTCGTTGGCACGATGACCGAAAAGCTGATGACCTACGCGCTCGGCCGCGGCGTGGAATACTACGACATGCCGGCGATCCGCTCGATCGTGCGCGACGCGGCACGCAAGGATTATCGTTTCTCGACGCTGGTGCTGGGCGTCGTCAAGAGCACCCCTTTCCAGATGCGGCGATCGCAGGAAAGCGCCGGGGCCGAAAGCGAGAAGAGAGGAAACTAAATGCGATTCATCACTAAAAAGCATCTGCCCCGGCGCACGTTTCTGCGGAGTGTGGGCGCCGCGATCTCCCTTCCTCTGCTCGATTCGATGGTCCCGCCGATGACCGCGCTGGCGGCGACGGCTGCGAATCCGAAGAGCCGGCTCGGCTTCATCTACGTCCCGCACGGCGCGGTGATGGATAAGTTCACTCCGGCGGCCGAGGGCGCGGGCTTCGAGTTCACTCCGATTCTCAGCCCTCTTGAACCGTTCCGCGACCGGCTCATCATCGTCAGCGGACTCGCCAACAAAGCCGCCGAGTCGCAGGGCGATGGGGGCGGCGATCACTCCCGCAGCGCTCCTTCGTTCCTGAGCGGAGTGCATCCGAAACGCACCGAAGGCGAAGACATTCAGGCGGGGATGACGATCGACCAGATCGCTGCCCAGCGCATCGGTCAGGACACGCCCCTTCCTTCGCTGGAGCTCGGCATCGAAGATACGGGTCTTGTCGGCGTATGCGACGTCGGTTACAGCTGCGCTTACATGAACTCGATTGCCTGGCGCACGCCGTCGACACCGCTGCCGATGGAGATCAATCCACGTATTCTCTTCGAACGGCTTTTCGGTGATGGCAGCAGCACGGACGAGCGCCTCGCCAACAAGCAGGAAGACCGCAGCATACTGGATTCGGTCACGAAGGAAACCGGCCGTCTCGAAAAAGGGCTCGGCGCCCGCGACCGTTCGCGCATCAGCGAGTACCTCGACAACATCCGCGAGATCGAGCGTCGCATCCAGAAGGCGGAGACGCAGGCCTCGACCTCGACGCTGCCCGTTCCCGAAACTCCCATCGGCGTACCGGAATCATTCGAGGAGCACGCGAAACTGATGTTCGATCTGCAGGCGCTGGCTTATCAGGCGGACATCACGCGCGTCTCGACCTTCATGCTGGCGCGCGATCTGAGCCAGCGGACTTTCCCGCAGATCGGCGTTCCCGAGCCTCACCATGCGACGTCGCATCACGGCAACAATCCCGCGACGATCGCGAAACTGGCGAAGATCAACAACTACCACATTTCCCTCCTGGCTTATTTCATCGGGAAGCTCAAGGCTACGCCCGACGGCGACGGCACTTTGCTCGACCATTCGATGATTCTCTATGGAAGCTCGATGAGCAATCCGAACGAACATAACCATTTCCCCCTTCCTTTGCTGCTGCTCGGCGGCGCTTCGGGACAACTGAAGGGCGGCCGGCATCTGAAGTTCCCGGAACGGACGCCGATGTCGAATATGCTGTTGAGCGTGCTCGCCAAATCCGGCGTTCACATGGACAAGCTCGGCGACAGCACCGGGGTGCTGGAAATCTAGCCAGGTTAACGCCAGCGGAGGATTGGTTTCCGCGCCGCGGTGGCTTCGTCCACTCGGCTGGTGCGCGTCGTCTGCGGCGAGCGTAAGACCATTTGCGGATCTTCGTCGATTTCATGCGCGATCGAAATCATGGCATCGATAAACAGATCGAGTTCCTGTTTCGACTCCGTTTCCGTCGGCTCGATCATGAGCGCTCCGTGAACGATCAGCGGAAAGCTCACTGTATAGGGATGGAATCCGTAATCGATCAATCTCCTGGCTATATCGCCCGTGCGCACACCCTTTGCCGACTGGCGTTCATCGCTGAAAACGACCTCATGCATGTTTGGACTGTCGTAAGGCAGATCGAAATGCGGGGTCAGCTTGTGGCGAAGATAATTAGCGTTGAGCACGGCGTCGACCGTCGCGTTTCGCAGGCCCGGTCCGCCGTGGGCGAGGATGTAGGCGAGCGCCCGTATCAGCACACCGAAATTTCCATAGAACGCCTTCATGCGCCCAATGCTTTGCGGGCGCGAGTAGTCCCATGTGAAGGCGCCATTCGTACTCGCAAGGCGCGGTGCCGGCAGAAATGGCTCGAGATGCTTGCGGACCGCGACGGGGCCTCCACCGGGCCCGCCTCCACCGTGGGGCGTTGAGAACGTTTTATGCAGGTTGAGATGCATGACGTCGACGCCGAAGTCCCCCGGCCGGGCGATGCCGGCAAGAGCGTTCATGTTGGCGCCATCCATGTAGACCAGCGCTCCCCGGGCATGAAGGATCTCCGCAGCCTTGATAATGTTCGCTTCAAACACTCCGAGCGTATTCGGATTCGTTACCATCAGTGCCGCGACGTCGTCATCCACCAGCCGAACGAGTTGATCGAGATCGATCATGCCGTGTTCGTTCGAGGTGATGTTCTGAATGGCGTAACCTGCAATGCCTGCCGTTGCGGGATTAGTGCCGTGAGCGGAATCCGGCACCAGAATTTTCCGGCGCCCATTCCCCTGTGATTCGAGAAACGCGCGTACGATCAGGATGCCGGTAAGCTCTCCATGCGCGCCAGCCGCTGGTTGTAGCGTAACCGCGTCGAGGCCGGTGATCTCGCAGAGCGCTTCTTCGAGGCGGGCGAAAACCTCCATCGCTCCCTGCGAGATGCTTTCAGGCTGATAGGGGTGCGGCCATGCGAGCCCTTCGAACCGCGCCACCGCTTCGTTGATGCGCGGGTTGTATTTCATGGTGCACGACCCGAGCGGATACATCCCGAGATCGATCGCGTAGTTCCACGTCGAGAGCCTGGTGAAGTGCCGAATCACTTCCACCTCGCTGACCTCCGGGAAACCATCGATCGACGCGCGCACGTTACCGCGTCCGAGCGCGCCAGCGGCATCTGTCTCCGGGACGTCGAGGGGCGGCAATTGATAGCCAATTTTGCCCGGCGAACTGCGCTCGAATATCAGGTCTTCGTTCTGCGAGGGATGCGAACGGACTTTCCGGATCATGCGAACACTTCCGCGACAGCATCCATTTCGAAGCGCTGGGTCATTTCCGTCGCGCAGAGCAGCATCGCGTCTTCGAGTTCCGGATAGAACTTCGCGAGCGCTACACCCCCGATGATTCCGCGATCGAGCAGATGGCGGTTGATCTCATCCGCCGGAGCTTTGGTCGCAGCCACAAATTCGTTGAAATAAGGTCCGGTGAACCGTTGCCTCAACTTCGAACCCAGATAGTGGGCTTTGGCCAGATTCTGCGTCGCGAGTTCGCGCAGACCCTGTTTGCCGTAAAGCTCGAGGAATACAGTCGCCATGAGCGCAATCAGGGCCTGGTTCGTGCAAATATTCGATGTCGCCTTCTCACGGCGGATATGCTGCTCACGGGTCGCCAGCGTCAGACAGAATGCGCGATTCCCGTTCGTGTCGGTGGTCTGTCCAACGAGCCGCCCGGGAAGCTGGCGCACGAATCTTTCTTTCGCCGCGATGACTCCGGCGAAGGGACCGCCATAGCTGGGCGCGATCGCAAACGATTGCAGTTCTCCGGCGACAATGTCGGCATCCTCCGGCGGCGCCAGAATTCCGAGCGAGACCGCTTCCGAGAATGTGTAAACGAGTAGCGCACCCCTCGCGTGAGCGAGTTCCGCCGCTTTGCGCACATCCTCGACAATGCCAAAGAAGTTGGGCGACTGGATGATCACGCAGGCTGTCTGGTCGTCGAGTTTTGCCTCCAGACTGGCCAGATCGATTTGCCCCGACTCGGCATCGTAGACGAATTCCTCCACCGGCAGGCCCTGATTTCTCGCGTATGTGCGAAGCACCTCGCGATATTCAGGATGCACGGATCTCGCGACGAGGATGCGGCGCCGGCCAGTCACTCGCGCCGCCATCATAGCCGCTTCAGGAACGGCCGTCGAGCCGTCGTACATCGAGGCGTTCGCAACTTCCATGCCGGTCAACTGGCAGATCATCGTCTGGAACTCGAAGATCGACATGAGCGTGCCCTGCGAGATTTCCGACTGATAGGGCGTATAAGACGTGAGAAACTCGCCGCGCGAAACGATGGTGTCGACAACGACCGGCCGATAGTGTCTGTAAACGCCTGCGCCCAGAAAGCTCGGATGCGAGGCGCCATTCTTCGCCGCCACGCCTTTGAAGTAATCGGCAATCTCGTATTCGGAGATCCCCGGCGCCAGATTCAGCGGCCGCTGTAAACGGGCCTCGAGGGGAATCTGCGCGAATAATTCATCCGCCGAGGAAAGGCCACAGGCCGCGAGCATCTCCTGACGCTCGGAGTCGGACTTCGGAAGATAGCGCAAGCTTAGCTTTCCGCTCCCACGTATGTTTGATACTCGGCGGCGGACAAAAGATTGCTGAATTCAGTCCCTTTGGCGACCTGGAGTTTGATCAGCCAGGCGGCGCCATGGGGGTCCTGGTTGAGCTTCTCGGGCGTCGAGGCGAGCGTCTCATTGATCTCAATGACTTCACCGGAAATGGGCGCGTAAATGTCAGAGACCGCTTTGACGGATTCGACCGAGCCAAAACTTCTGCCGGTCTCGATCTTCGCACCGATCTTCGGCAAATCGACATAAACGATATCGCCGAGCTCTTTCTGCGCGTGGAAGGTGATCCCGATCGTAGCCGTATCGCCCTGCAGGTCGACCCACTCGTGCTCTTTTGTGTAGCGATAGTTCTCGGGATAAGTCATGATTTCCTTCCATGGAACGGAGTGGTCACAGTTACGGCTTCAACAGGTTGGTTGCGAACAACGATTTCAATCTTTACTCCGGGTTTTGCATAGTCGATTGGAAGATAACAGAGGCCAATATTGCGATTCAACGCGGGTGCAGGCGAGCCGCTGGTGACCCAGCCCGCGGGTTTGCCATCCAGCAGTACTTCATACCCGTCGCGTCCGATGCCGCGCTCAACCATTTCGAATCCCACGAGCTTGCGCGTGATCCCTCTGTCGAGTTGGTTTCGCAGTGCCGCCCGCCCGATAAAGTCTCCCTTCTCCATTTTCACGGTCCATGCCAGGTCCGCTTCGAACGGAGTGATCGAGGGGCCAATTTCGTGCCCGTACAGCGCCATCCCGCTTTCGAGCCGGAGCGTGTTGCGCGCACCCAGGCCGCAGGGCTTGAGTCCAAAAGGGGCGCCGGCCAGAACGATTGTTTTCCAGACGGCCACCGCATCGCCCGGAGCGACGTAAATCTCGAATCCATCTTCGCCGGTGTAGCCTGTCCGGGCGATACGTGCGGGCACGCCTGCGAAGACGCCATCCACGAACCGGTAGTATTTGAGCTCGTTGAGAGACGCGTCCGTCAGAAGCAGCCCGATGTCCGGTGCCCTCGGACCCTGCAGAGCAAGCTGGGCATACCTCGGACCAGCAAACTCGACGTCACAGTCGAACTTGTGGCCGGCCTGGCTGTGAACCGCGTGGATGTGCGCGAAGTCTTTCTCCTGATTGGCCGCATTGACGCAGAGAAAATACGAATCATCCAAAACCTTGTGAACGAGGATATCGTCGACGAAGCCGCCATGCTCATAAAGCAGGCCTGAGTACTGCGCCTGCCCGCACTGCAGACGTGTTGCGTCGTTTGTGGCGACATAGTTGACGAATCTCCCGGCATCCCGGCCGCGCACTTCGATTTCGCCCATATGGCTTACGTCGAATAGGCCGGCGGCTGTCCGAACCGCCAGGTGCTCATCGACCAGGCTGGAATACTGCACAGGCATTTCCCAGCCGCCGAAATCGATCATCTTCGCTCCGGCGCCGCGGTGCACTTCATACAGCGGAGTGCGCTTCGGCATCAGCGCGCCGGAGCGATGGAAGTTACTTTGAGCTTGTTGCCGGAGGCGATGCGACCGGTGATAACCACTTTCTTCCCGACGTATTGCGCAGAGTTCTTTGCGCCCGTGAGGATGAAAGCGTCTTCGCCCGACTGCAGCGTGTAAACAGGCTCTTTGCGGATCGGGCATTGAGTCGCGCAATTCGGGCCGACGCAATGGTTGTCGTGAACCACGCCCACGAATGTCTTCGGACTTTCGCCTGCGATGGCAAACCCCACGGTCAAAAGCAACGCAACGCAGCCCTTCATGCGCTTTTATTGTAGCTCCGGGACGTGGGCAACGACAGCGCACGACTAGAATGGAAACAAGTGGAAAAGACGTTCTATATCGAGACTTTTGGATGCCAGATGAACGCTCACGATTCTGAAAAGGTCGTCGGCACCCTGGTTCACGAAGGCTACATTCAGGTCGAGACCGTGGAAGCGGCGCAGTATGTCTTTTACAACACCTGCAGCATTCGGGACAAAGCCGAACAGAAGGTTTTCAATCGCCTGCAGCACTTCAAACGCGACGCGGGCAAGGGCAAAGTCTTCGCAGTGATCGGATGCGTCGCGCAACAGGAAGGCGAGAAAATCTTCGACCGCGCGCCGCACGTGAGCCTGGTCGCCGGATCCGCGAGTTATACGAAGCTGCCTGAGATGCTGGTTCAACTCGAAGCCGGTAACAAGCGCGTCACCGGCCTTGGTCTCGATACAGACCAGGCCTTCGACACGCCATTCACGCGCCGCGATAATCCGCATCGGGCTTACATCACGATCATCGAAGGCTGCGACAAGAGCTGCGCTTACTGCGTGGTGCCGTTTACGCGGGGCCCCGAGCGCAGCCGGACCAGCGCCAGCGTCATGGAAGAAGCGAAGCGGCTGGCCGATTCCGGCTATACCGAGATCCAACTGCTGGGCCAGAACGTGAACAGTTATCGGGACCCGTCGGCCACGGGCTGGGATTTTGCCACTCTGCTGGACCGCATCGGCACCGTCGGGGGCATCCGGCGCGTGCGCTTCACGACATCACATCCGCGCGATTTCGTGAAGCCGATCATTGACGCCATCGAATCGAATCCGAATCTGTGCAATCACGTACACCTTCCCGTGCAGTCGGGTTCGTCCCGCGTCCTCGATGCAATGCAGCGCCTCTATACGCGCGACCAGTACATGGAACGGATCGACTGGATGAAGAGCGCGCGCCGCCCGATCGCTATTACGTCGGACATCATCGTTGGCTTCCCGGGCGAAACAGAGAAGGAGTTCGAGGAAACGCTCGACTTGCTCGACGAAATCCAATACGACGGAATTTTCAGCTTCAAGTATTCGCAGCGCCCGAACACCGCGGCGCTTCAATTGACAGACCACATTCCCGAAGAAGAGAAGACGCGCCGCCTGACGATCGTGCAGGAGCGGCAGCGCGCTATCCAGATTCGCCAGAACGTCAATCTGGTCGGAGAGGTGGAAGAAGTCAACGTGGAAGGCCGTCATGAATCCCTCGGTCTCTGGGTTGGGCGGACATCGCGGAATCGGACGTTGAACTTCACGCATGCCGGGCCGGAGAGCATCGAGCAGATGATGGGCAGGTATGTAAACGTTCGTGTGACGCGCGGTGGTCCAAACTCCCTTGCCGGCGAGACGGTGAACTGAGCGAAGGCCTGGTCCGTACGCTGTTTTCCCGCTGTGATGTAATAAAAACATGGAAGTCGAGATGAAGATCCGCGGGCTGATGATGGATCCGGTGACGAACATGCCGATCGTCATTCTGAAAGATGTCTGCAGCACGCATGTTCTTCCAATCTGGGTCGGGATTTATGAGGCCAATGCCATCGCGCTCGAGATCGAAAAAGTCTCGACGCCGCGGCCCATGACGCACGACCTCATCAAGACGCTCCTCGTGGGTCTCGATGCCGGAATCCAGAAAGTTGTCGTGAATGAACTGAAGGACGACACGTTTTTCGCGGTCATCTGGGTGCACCGCGACGGCGAATTGATCTCGGTGGATTCGCGTCCGAGCGATGCGCTGGCGTTGGCGCTGCGGCTCGATTGTCCGATTTTCGTCGACGATTCCGTGCTGAAGTCGTCAAAGCTTGCCAACAACGTAGCGGAAAAGGTCAGCACCAACGAGGAACTCCGGCGCCTGCTTGAGAACATGGGCGACGAAGACCTCGGCCGCTACAAGATGTAGGCTACTTCGTTTCGATCCGAAGATAATCCAGACTACTTACATCAGGATGATCGCCGAGATGGCGACCGTTGCGGACTTTACGAGAAAGGCGGCGCTTCTCGACGATCACGGCCTCGCGGCGTTCCCACCAGTCGCGCACGATGCTCGCACGGCATCTGCGACAGCTTCCCTCAGGTGGGTGGTAAACGCACGGCGTTGCAAGTCGCGGAAGACAACAACGATGTAGCCTTGGCGGCGCAGGGCGGGAGCAATACCGGCCTCGATCAAGGACGAGATGCCCATTCCCGGCTCCGCCGTCAGGACTGTCATGCGCTCCGCACGGCAGTTCTCAACGACCTCGCGGACAATGTCCGCACGACCGCGAAGCAAGTCCTCGTCATTCTGAGTGAGAACTTTAAACTGCCTCAAAAATGTACCATAAACTACAAAGAATCGTTGGTGTTTTGGGGCTCTCCCAAGTACGGAATGCTCAGTATACAGAAGGGTTTCGGTTAGAATCGGGTCATCGTGAAATCTTCTGCCCAGCTACTCTCTGCTGGTCTCGTTTTGATGCTTTGGATGGCGGCGCCGGGGCTTCCCGCACCCGCATTTACCATTGATCAGGTACTGAGCGCGCCATTTCCGGAAGATCTGACAGTCTCACCGGCGGGTGATGCGGTGGCGTGGGTTCAGGACGCCGCAGGCATTAGAAACGTGTGGGTAGCACGG
>DATAZF010000170.1:0-42976 GCA_036272235.1 Bryobacteraceae bacterium
AGGCGTCGGCATGGCCGCGAAGTGGCAGGAGAGCCGCTTCGATCCCGCATGTTAAGAGCGAAATTACCTTGCCGCCTGTATGGTGAGCTTGTCGATGGAGCAATACAGTTGGACTTGTGAGCCGTTCGAAACTCGAGCCTGATGGGAAGTGCGCCGACAGCGTCAGGCTGAAACTGGAGAAGGTGCTTGCCTGCCTGACGGATCCATCACATTCACCGGTCGCGCCCTCGGTTCGGCTCGCGGTGAAACTCCCCGGATCTACACAGGAGCTCGGCTTGTTCTGCCGCCAATATCTGCGGGCGCACCGGGATGACTGGAAACCGTTCCTGATAAAGCAAGTGGCCGATGCACTGCGTCGAAATGACGATGGCACTTACGGCCGCTGCCTCGATTGCGGGAGACCCATTGCCCCGGAGCGTCTGACCGCGTTGCCGTGGGTAAGCCCGTGCGCCGGCTGCCAGGAACGGAGCGCCGGAATCAAAAGGGACGCGACGGAACGCACCTGAAAGGAATCGGCCGGATCGTTCCGGCGAGGATCGGCCGAAGCAGCTCTGCGCTTTGCCTGGCGGCGAATCCCTGCTGGCGCGTACGCGTGGCCATCTGCGATCGCCATTCCGCCCGGTCAAATGGTGTTCGCGGTGATGGAAGCCGGCAAACCGGCGACAGCGGATCAGCATTGAGCCTCAAGACCCTCGCCGGTCCAGCGGGCTATTCTGTTGGTGGAAAATGAGCGCGCGCCTGAAAGTCATGATCGCCGACGATCACCCGCTGGTTCGAAGCGGGCTGCGAGCGCTGCTCGATCGGGATGGCGAATTTGAAGTCGTTGCGGAAGCCGCGGATGGAAATGAAGCGATCGACCTGGCGCTGCTGCACAAACCCGACGTGATTCTGCTGGATGTCGGGATGCCCCGCCTGAGCGGCCTCGATGCGGCACAGAGCATTTCTCAAAAGCTGCCGGCTTCGCGAATTGTCATGCTCAGCATGCATTCCGACGAGGCATATGTACTGCGCGCCCTGAAGGCGGGGGCACGCGGGTACCTCCTCAAGGCTTCACCGGAAGCGGACGTGATCTCTGCGATCCGGGCCGTCGCTGCCGGTAACGCATACTTCAGCCCCAGCATCACAAAGCTGCTGGTCGAGGAGTATGTCGTGGAAGCCCGCCGCCGCGGTGTGGAAGATAGTTATGACCTGTTGAGCATCCGGGAGAAAGAGATCCTGCGCGTCCTTGCCTCGGGGAAAAACAACCGTGAGATTGCCGAGCTGCTGCACATCTCCGTCGCCACCGTCGAGACGCATCGCAACAACATTTTTCAGAAGCTGCACCTTCACAACCTTGCCGAATTGATTCTTTATGCCGTTCGAAAAGGCCTGATTTCGTGAACAAGTGTTTCGCCCGGAGGCGTGTGGCGGGCGGAGGAATTCGCCGGCAGAGGCAGCTCGACGGTGATTACGGCTCCGCGGCCTGGACTCGAATCCACCCGAATCGTTCCCGACAAGTTAACGACGCGCTCCTGCATGCTGAGCAGCCCCAGACCGGTTTCGAGGGAAGGGACGAAACCCTTTCCGTCGTCTTCGATGCGTAATCGCAGCCGCTCTTTCACATCTTCGATGTAAACCAGCGCATGTGCCGCTCCGGAATGGCGGCTGGCGTTGCGCAAAGCCTCCTGAACGACGCGAAATACGCAGGTGCGATGGGCATCCGGCACATCGTCCGCGAACGATTCCGATATCACCTCGACTTCCATGGACCCTGTCCGGGACACCTCGCGTGCGAGCCATTTCAACGCCGGTATCAAGCCGAGATCATCCAACATCGTCGGACGAAGCAGCAGTGAAATGTTGCGCACTACCCGGGCGTTGCGTTCTGTCATGTCTTCCACGAGCTGGAGTTGCCGTGCGGCTTCAGCCGAATCATTCTCCCGGAGTGCCGAGCGGAGACCGCCTAATCCCAGCATGATCGCGGAGAGTACCTGCCCTACTTCATCGTGGAGTTCGCGCGAGATTCTGCGGCGCTCGTTCTCCTGGGCGGAAACGAGCTCGGTGGAGAGCCGCTTGGATTCTTCCCGCGCCCCAACGACTTCGGCGAACCGCCGCTGCGATTCGCTTTCGAGGCCGAAGAGCCGCCAGAGCGCTACACCCGCGAGTGTCAAACCACCGACGGCCGTAAGCGCCAGGAGAATCAGCAGCTTCGTGCGAAAGGAAGAGAGCAGCACGCTGACCGCCGCTCCATTTTGTTCCAGTTGGCGCTCGCTCACCTGTTGCACTCGGTCCGCAAGATTCAGCGCGCTCATGCGCCGGGGCAGAAGCTCATCCTGCATGAACGAATACGCTCGCTCGCGCCGTTCAGCGGCATTCCAGTTCAGAACGGGCGCGAGCGCGTGCAGGTATGTTTCCAGCTCACGCGCCAGAGAGTTTACCGACGTCTCCATTTCGTCGCGGGCCAGTGTCCGGTAGCGCGCTAACTCCGTGTGAAGTTGCCTTTGTGTCTCAAGGAACTGGTCCCGGTGCCCCGCGGCGAACATGTCGTTGGGGTCGAGAAGAAAATCCCGGATGTAGGTCCCGGAGGTGTAAATCTCCGATCGCAGATTTTGAAGGACGCGCTCGCGGTCAACGTAATCCTGGCGTATTTTTTCTTCTCGAACCTTGATCTGCGAGAGGAAGGAAACTGCGCTGAGTCCAAGTACCGCGAGCAGGAGCAGCAACCCGCCGAATCCGGCGAAGAGCGCCATTCGGGTCTGCCGATGTAAGGGCGCCTGGCTCAACGGCGGTTTCAGTGACAGGCGAGCGAACATGAAATCGCACGATCCGGTTATTCGATCACGCACTGCCTGCCAGGCGGGCGGGTCGTGAACGAACGATTTGATGTTACTCCGTAGCACGCCAAACTCCTATACAGTCCAGACTTGATTTTCCGATGCCGGAAATCGCATTTGGGGGTGAAAGACCTCGCTCGTGATTCGCGCCGGTCCCCGCGGATTTGGCGTCCTGACCCCGGCGTCGGTTCCGGGCACAAGACGTGCTGTCAGGAAAAATACTGGAAAAGCTGTATTGTTTGCCTGGCCGGAAAGGCATAGGCTTTAAGCAGGAAATTCGTGAACCCAGGAGGGCCACGAATGAGTCAGCGGGAGTTCGATTCGTCCGTCCGGACCGGCGGACAAAAGCACGGTGATGCGCCAGGCGTGCTGGATCTGGAGCGCAGGCTCGAGGCTTATTTCGCCACTCTCCGATCGCCCTCTCCCCGTACCAAACACGGCGCCGGGAGCTGGCAGATTTACGCGGCTGTCACGGGTTCGGCGATGGCCATGATTACAAGCGCCGCCGCCACCATCCTCAGCAGCAGCACCGGCAATCATCCGGCGGAACCTTCGGTGAATGTTCTCGGTATCACGGAACGCCTGGCGAGCTCACGCAACAAGCCGGTGGCTATCCTCCAGTTGGCCGGCCTCACGAAAACATCCGCCAGCGGCCAGAAGGCCAGGGCAAGCGCAGCACAAGGCCAGACGATCCCCCCTTCCGTTGCGGCGAATATTGCGGCGAGCGGAGTCGTTCCCCTCTTCGGGACTCTGAACACGATTCAGCCGGGCGAATGGGTGTCCATATACGGTAGCGGGTTCTCGACAACAACCGCGTCGTGGACCGGCGATTTCCCTGTCACGCTGGGCGGCGCCAGCGTCACGATCAACGGTAAGCCGGCATACCTCTCCTACGTGAGTCCGGGGCAGATCAATGCACAGGCGCCCGACGATCTGGCCACCGGCACTGTATCTGTCGTTGTGACCACTGCTCTCGGGAGCGCGACGTCATCGGTGACGCTCGGTCAGTTCGCTCCATCATTCAGTCTGCTTCCCGGAAAGCATGTGGCCGGAATCATTCAGCGCGCCAACAAGAGCGGTGCGTATGGCGGCGGATCCTACGATATTCTCGGCCCGACCGGGAGTCCTTTTGGGTACGCCACGGTGGCTGCTCAGCCCGGCGATGTTGTCGAACTCTACGGCGTCGGCTTCGGTCCGACAACTCCCAACGTTCCCGCGGGTCAGGCGTTCTCCGGCGCGGCCGCGGCGGCAAACCCAATCACCCTCTTAATAAACAACATCAGCGTACAGCCCACCTTCGCGGGCATCTCAAGCGCGGGATTGTTCCAGATCAATTTCGTCGTGCCCACAGGCCTTGGGCAAGGCGACGTTGCGATTCTCGCCCTCGCTGGTGGAATGCAAACTCAGACAAGTGTCCTGTTCTCACTCATGCTCCAGACCGGCGGCGGAACAGTCATCGGCACCACGGGAGGTGGCTATGGGGGCGGGTCTGGCACTTCCTTCGGCGGTACGAGCGGCGGTGGCATTGGTGGCAGCGGAGGTACGGGCGGTGGCGGCACTGGTGGTGGAGGCGGTACCAGTGGGGGAGGCGGAACCGGTGGAGGGAGCGGCGGCGGCAGCGGCGGTGGGTCCGGCGGCGGATCGGGAGGATCCGGCGCAATCCGGCACAAGCCATATTTCCCAAGGCTGCGATTTGACCCTGACGGCGTTGACCAGAACAGCGTGGACGCATGAACCACTGCAGGCGGGAGTCATGAGGATGGATCTCCGAAAAACCTTGCGCATCACGGCGGCCTGGGGCGTGCTCGTGCCGTCCTTCGCGGGCGCCCAAATATGGGGGCCTGTCCCCGCCGATCGCCTTGAGATTGTCACCGGCCCGGCTCAGACGGTTCGGACGAAAGCGAGCCGCCAGGCCGCTGTCCGGCTTCTCGGCAGGGTTCGCAACAACTATGGTCTGCGCAACGCGGGCCGCGGCTACGATCTGAAAGTTGCCTTCAACGTAAACTCCGGCGGTCTGACAGAAGAGGACGGCGCATGGCAACTGGAAGAGGTCTTCGATCCCCGGCAGGGTCTTCACTGGGACGCGAAATCATCCGCCGGTTACTCAATCACCAGGATACAAGCCAACGGCCAGTTTTTCGGAGAAGACACGGGAAGCCACATTCCGCTGCGTCTGGCGGAAGTACGCGCCGCCATCTTCGATCCGGCGCCGTCGGCTCAGGCCGTCGCCCGCCAGTCGATCCGAACTTCGAGCGCAACGTTCGAAGGGAACCGTCTCCAATGTGTCCTGCTGGCGGATTCGCCTCCCGTTCCCGGTATGACTGCGGGCCGGCGCTGGGATGAAACCGAGGAATGCATCGATCCGCATTCCGGCCTGCTTCGCGTGCATTCCCAGGTTCCGGGGCGCTACTTCGCGTACGACTATACGAACGCTCCGGAGATTGCAGGCCATATGTTTCCGCGCAAGGTCTCCATCTACGAAGCAGGCAAGGTCATCACCGAAATCTCTGTCCAAAGCCTGACGGAAATTCCGTCTGCCGACCCTTCCTTGTTCGTACCCACATCGCAAATGCTGGCAAGAGGCCGCGCGACCGCGCTCACGGGTGCTGAAAAAATATTTCACACCGCAAATCAGGCGGCGTTACCCGGTGGCGGAACTCCACATGTGGTCTGCGTATTCGGGGTTGTAACGGCTTCGGGTGAACTGGCGGAAGCGCACTCGCTGCAGCCATCCGATCCCGCCAGCCAGGCTGCCGTCGCCGCCGCGCAGAAAATGACCTTCACACCGCCGCCGCAGTCGGGAGCACGCCCGCGGCAGCATTTCGTATTTGTCATCGAGTCCATTTCTCCGCAATAGCGGACGGGCTGACATGAACGCGGGCGCAGCTCCGAAACGAAAAGTCCTCCTGATCGGCTGGGATGCGGCGGACTGGAAAGTCATCCGGCCCTTGATGGAGACCGGCGGAATGCCGAACGTCCAGCGGCTGGTACGGAGGGGCGTCAGCGGGCAGATTGCCACTCTCCATCCTCCGCTGTCACCGATGCTCTGGACTTCCATTGCGACCGGCAAACGGCCCTTCAAACACGGTATTCACGGCTTTTCCGAACCCACACCCGATGCGATGGGCATACGGCCGGTGACGAACCTTTCGCGTTGTTCGAAAGCACTCTGGAACATTCTGAGCCAGAACGGGCTGCGCAGCACGGTCGTCGGCTGGTGGCCAAGCCATCCCGCGGAACCGATTCGTGGAGCCATGGTGTCGGATCATTACCACCGCGCGAACCGGCCTTTGGATGAAGGCTGGCCGCTGACGGCCGGCGCGATCCATCCTCCGGAACTCGCGGACACACTCGGCGCTCTGCGAGTGCATCCCGATACGCTGACGCCCGCGATGGTAGAGCCGTTCATTCCACGCGCGCGTGAGATCGATCAGGATAAAGACAAGCGCCTCGCGCTGCTCCTGCGAACGCTTGCCGAGTGCATGAGCATTCACGCGGCCGCCATGTGGCTCGCCGGCAGCGAGCCGTGGGATTTCTTCGCGGTCTACTACGATTCCATCGATCACTTCTGCCACGGGTTTATGAAGTACCATCCGCCGCGCCAGTCATGGATCGGCGAACACGACTTTGAGCTTTATCGCAATGTAGTTTCCGCGGCTTACCGGCTGCACGATCGAATGCTCGGCGAACTGCTGGACCGAGCGGGCGGAGATGCGATCGTTATTCTGATGTCCGATCATGGATTTCATCCGGATCATCTGCGTCCCGCCGCCATTCCCGATATCCCCGCGGGCCCGGCAATCGAGCATCGAGAGTTTGGAATTCTTGCGCTCAGCGGACCGGGAATCAGGCAGGGCGAATTGCTGCAGGGAGCCTCGATCCTCGATGTCGCACCCACAATCCTGTCGCTTTATGGACTCGCAATTGGCGAAGATATGGACGGCAAGGCGCTCTCGACAGCCTTTGTAGAATCGCCCGACGTGACGTTCATACCGTCGTGGGAAGACGTGGAAGGTGTGGATGGCTGCCATCCGCCACACACCCGCCTGGATCCGCTGGCAGCCCATGAGGCGCTCGAACAAATGGTGGCGCTTGGATATATCGAACGGCCGGATAAGAATCGCGCCGCGGCCGTCGAGAAGACGATTCGCGAGCTGCGCTATAACCTCGGCGAAGCATACCAGGATGCCGGGCGTCACAGCGAAGCTCATGAGATTTTCGCCGAGCTCTGCGTCAAAGATCCGGATGAACAGCGCTTCGCCGTGAGATTATTCGTGTCCTGCCAGGCGCTGGGGATGACTTCCGAATTGCGGCGGATTGTGGAGGACCTCGATAACCGCCGCCGCGCTTTATTTGAAGATGCGCAGGCAGGAATAAACGCACTGACTCCGAAGGGCGCCGCGGGACGGCTTGACGAAAACGAGCGGCAACAACTCACGCGGTGGCGGGAACTGGCGCGCTACAGCCCCGCGGTCGTGGATTATCTCAAGGCGCAACTGCTGGTGGCCGACCAGCAGTATGAGGAGGCACTCGCCTTGTTCGAGCGCTTACCGCAGGCGGCGCAACGGCCCGACCTGCTGCTGAACGCGGCGGATCTGTGCCGAAAGATTGGCCGCCGGGCCCACGCCGGGCGGATTTATGCCGAGGTGCTGGCGATCGATCCCGATAACGTGCAGGCGCATCTCGGCATTTGCCGGTTGGCGCTCGATGAAAGGGATTTCGACACTGCCGCACATTCCGCGCTGGATGCCTTGCAGGGCGTTCATCACAATCCCCAGGCGCATTTTTTGCTCGGTCTGGCGATGGAAGGCGCGAAGGATTACGCACGGGCGGCGGACGCCTTTCGGGCGGCGATTTCGTTCAATCCTAATTTTCCGGAAGCGCATCTCCGTCTTGCCGGCGTGCTCGAGTTGCATTTGAAGCGGGCTTACGCCGCAAAGGAACATCGGCGGCTGGCGCGGCGCATGAGGCGTCGCGACGCGGATTCTCCGCTTCGCGCGGTCGAGCGGCCTGAAGTGCCAGGGGTGCACAAGTGCGCGACCGCAATGTCAGGATCGGCTGGCACAGACATGGTGCCGCCGCTCGCGGAATCCCTCGTTATTGTTTCCGGCTTACCGCGGTCTGGCACGTCCATGTTGATGCAGATGCTTGCGGCAGGTGGCGTGACCGTCATCTCAGACGGACTGCGCGAACCCGATGCAGGCAATCCGCGCGGGTACTTCGAATTCGAGCCGGTGAAGAGTCTGTGGAGAGACTCGAACTGGCTTATCGAGAGCAAGGGGAAGGCTGTCAAGATTGTCGCGCCGCTGCTTACAGCGCTGCCCATGGGACTTCCCTGCCGCGTGATCCTTATCGAACGCGATATGGACGAGGTACTCCATTCGCAGGACCGAATGCTCGGCGGCGTTTCGCCACCTCTCGCCGCATCGCAGAGGCGCCGAACAATGCTGGGAGAAGAATACGAACGGACGCTGGCGCGGGTGAAAGCGTTGCTGACGCGGCGGCCCGAAACGCAACTGCTCGTCGTCAACTACGCTCATGTGATTTCCGACCCATATGCCGGCGCTCAAAGAATGAGCCGTTTTTTAGACGGCCAGCCCGACGTCGCGAGAATGGCTGCTGCTGTTGAGCCAGTGCTTCATCGGGTTCACAAGAGCAATTCTCAGGGCTGAACGAAACAGCCGGGCTTTCAGGTTACGCCGTGAAATGCCACGCGGTGAAAATTCCGCGCCGTGAAAATACCCACACGACTGTATTTCCGCGCGGGCCGTCAAGGTGTAAGCTCCGAACGGGTGATCAGAATTCAGGAAAGCGGGTGCCCGGCCTTTCGCCGAAATCCAAACCGCCAACTCGACGCCAGCGGGGACGAGTTGAAGCAATGGGATTGAGTGTGAAGGCGCGATTCATCGGCCGTGTTGCAGCAGGATTCGCAATTGCCCTGGCTCTTCTGCCGGCACAGCCGCCGCCGGATGATCGCCTTCTGAATTTCAGCATTGTCGCCGTGAACGATCGGGGCGAGCCTGTCAACGATCTCACTCGCGCCGATTTTCAGGTTAGGGATGCGGGAAAGCGCCAGCCGATCGTAATGTTCCGTCACGATGACGCCAAACTGCAAAGGCCGGCGCCGCCGGGTCCGAATGAATTCTCGAATCGCCGCCAGGGAGATTCGTCGCGAGTAACGGTCGTACTTTTCGACTTGATGAATGAACGCTTCGCGACCAGCGGCATTACCGCCAATCAGATCGTTCACGATCTCAAGAACATCGAAGGTTCAGACGATCTCTACTTATACCTCCTGACACTGGAAGGCCGGCTCTTCGCAGTTCGTGGGCTGGCGGGGGTGGGGAGCAGATCGGGCCCCGGCGAAGCGCCATGGACCAGGCAGTTGAAATCTCTGCTCGACAGCGGGCTCCGCGCGGTGCTGCGAACCAGACCAGCCGACGTCGATGTGGCGGTGCGCGTCCAACTGACCTTCAACGCTCTCGACACAATCGCCGCTCAATTATCCGCTTTCCCTGGCCGCAAGAATGTGGTTTGGGTAACTGACGGAGTGCCGATCGCTCTTGGTCCGAATCGTTCCGATACCGGAACGTTCGTGGATTTCACGCCGCAACTGCGGCACCTCAGCGAAGCGTTCGATCGGGCGGGAGCGGCGATCTATCCCGTGCAGCAGATCATGCTGGGAAGTCCGGATGCGATGGGGGGCGGCACGGGTATTGGAAGCCGTGCGACGCTCGACGAATTGGCAGGCCTCACCGGCGGCCGCCCTACCGGCAGCAAAGACGTGGGCGCGGCTGTCCGCCAGGCGATGAACGATGCGCGCGGCAGCTACCGGATCGGTTACTACGCGCCGCCAGGCAACTGGGACAGCAAATTTCACAAGCTGCGCATTACGTGCTCCCGCAAGGGCGTCAAGTTGCAATCGAGGTCGGGCTACTATGCCTGGCCGGAACCGCCGGGCACAAGGGCGGAGAATGCGGTTGACACCGCCCTAGGCGCAGCATTGGATGCGGGCGAAATCGGACTGGGCGGAAGCCTGACTGCCGATCGGCCGGATCCCGGTCAGAAACAGCGTCTGTTTCACCTGTCCCTGCGCATCGATACCAACGATGTCGGTCTGGCTGAGAACGGCGATACTTACAACGGGCAACTTCGGCTGGCTGTAATCTCCTTCAACGAAGACGGCCGAGTCGCACATTCGGATATCGCCCCGCTCGACCTTCACTACACCGCTGCGCAACGCGATGCAGCCCTGAAAGAAGGAATTTCGATCGCGCAGAATCTCACGCTGGCGAGTGGCGTCAACAAGCTTCGGCTGATCGTGTTCGACCGCAATTCCAACACGGTTGGGTCCCTGACCATTCCGGTAAGGGTCGCTGCTCCGGGTCAATAACCCCGCGGGACTCCGCATCCCCGTAAGAGTGCCAGTAACCATAGCTGTCGTAATAGCCATCGGTGCAGTAGTCGGATCCGCAGGAGAATCCGCCGTAAAAAGGAGCGCCATAATAGCCGCCATAATGGCCCCCGCGATAATAGCCGCGGCCGGGCGCTGAAGGAATCGCTGCAGGTGAAAAATACCAGGGCGATGGTTGAATGGCTAACCGCCCGTCGTCTGCGAATGATCTTTTCGCCTCTCCAGCAACGCTCTTAACTTGTCCACCGAGAACGAAGGATCATTGCAGAGTTCGATCAGCTCAGTTTCCTGAGAGGCTATCCCGGCGACCACGCCGGGAAGGTCAGCGGCGATCTCGAGAGGTATGGTCTGGACGCCGTGACAATCGGCGTGAAGCAAATCTCCCGGGTGGATCTGCAGGCATCCGATTTCGACCGGCTCATTCATTTCGATCAGATGCGCATAGGCGTGAGAGACGCTCGCGCCTCCCGCGAAGCATGGAAAGCGCGCCGATTTCAGTTCGGGAACGTCGCGGATCCTCCCGTTGCTTACGTATGCGACACAGCCCAGCGCTCGCGAAATCTGCATATGGATCTCGCCGAAGAAGGCACCCACGCCCGGAGCCCGGTCCACATCCGCGAGCACCATGATCTTCGGCCCGGGCATCTTCGCAACGTATTCCCACCACTCGACGTTCTGGTAGTAGCAATGATGCGCAATCGGAGGCGCAGTCGTACGGATGCGGCCCGTAACCGCATAGCCGGCCACGGGGTGCAGCTCCGGAAACATGCATCTCACCCCTCCCTGGATATAGCCTTCATTTCGCATCCGGATGTTGAAGGTTTCGATCGCGTTTGAAACCGTACACGTGTCCGTACGGCGAAGGAAGTCGAGAATCACCGGCGCTGCCTTTGTGACTTTTTTCATAGTTCCGTTCCGAATCGTACTCATTTCAGAATATGATTCGTGCTGGCTGTCTGCCCATACAGTATCCAGGGGATTTTGCATGAATCAGTAGTATCCTGGAGTGCGTCGAAAGACAGCAGGGTGTTGTGAACGATTCACGATTCAGCGCCGCTCTCGTTGCCGCGCTCGTCAGCGCAGGGGCTCTCTACTCTGCTCCGGGAGGAAGGAGTGGCAGTCCGCCGCCTGGCGTGCTGAATTCGTTCACAGGCAATGTATGGATCAATGGGATGCCGCCCGGCCCGATCGATACGGGAAGCATCAGGCTCGGAACCGGTCAGGCCATCAAGACCAAAGACGGAATGGCCGAGCTGCTTCTGACGCCCGGTAGTTTCCTGCGTATCGGCAATCAAAGCGATTTGACGCTGGAATCGGTGGAAGCGTCCGGTGTCCGCTTACGATTGCTCAGCGGAGAAGCGCTGATGGAAGTTCTTGACGCACAACCCTCGATTCTCGTCGAACAGAGTGGTTCCGTGGCCCTTCTTCAAAGACCGGGCCTTTATGGTTTCGATGCCAGACGCAACGAAATGTCGGTCTATGTTGGAGAGGCGCGACTCAGCCGAAATGGAATTCACAATACCATCGCCGCGGATCATGGAGTCAAGCTCCGTAGTCTAAGGGAATTTCCGGCAAAGCCAATTCCATCGAATGCCTTGTGGGCCTGGAGCAACCTTCGTTCAAAGCAGCTGAGCGGCGAGAGCGCGGCATCTGCGCAAGCCATCGGCATGAACTCTGGGGAGCGGCGCAGCTCGTCCTGGTTTTGGGATGTCTGGGCGGGTTCTTACACCTGGCTTTCCGCATCGGGCGCCGTGACCGGCCCGTTTGGCTGGCCCTACTATTCGCCCGGATATACGCCCAACTCGATCCCTGTCCATCAAGGCGATTCTTATCTCTATGGCCCGCCGGCGAGTCGGGCGCCGGGCATCGCTCAACCCGCGGCGCCGGATTATGGAAGGTCCCCGGCCGCCGTGCCATTGACGGCTCCGGGGGTTCCGCAATTTCCCAACAATCGGTTTTGACCGCGTGTTGCAGGGCAGGTTGTCAACGTGCGGCGGATTGGCAATCCGACTGGAGTGTGTTGCGAAACCGGCCCCACAAATGCAAAACGACTCTACCGCAAAGCGCCCACAGTATATTGCAACTGTGCGTAGGCGATTTGATACTCGTAAGTCGCCGAAACGTTCTCGATCTGCGCCTGAGTCAGGTTCAATTGAGCCTGTGTGATCTCGACGATCGAAGCGAGACCCAGGTTGTATCGCCCCTGCGCCAGTTCGAGCGCGAGCTGCGCCTGTCTCATCAACTCCTGTGTCACCGGGATGCGCTGGTACGCGGTGGATGCCGAAATCCATGCTGCCCGGACATCGCGCTCTACTTGCTGCTTCAGATCACGAAGCCGCTCTGTACTGGCCTGCGTTTCGTAGTGAGCCGCCTGCTTCCGCGCCGAAAACAAGTGTCCGTTGAAAATCGGGATATCCATGTTCAAAGCCGCGCCTTCGTATCCATTTGGAGCAACCCGCGGATCCTGCCCAAGATACGGCAGCCCGCCGCCCACGGCAATAAAGCTGACGCTGGGCCGCGACAGATCGGATTCGGCCTGTTCGAACGATTCCGCGCCCTGCACCTGAAGCTGCAGATTGCGCAGCTCCGGCCGATTCTGAATGGCATCGGCCACGAGTGGTTCCACACTCGTGGGGGGTGCGCCCGGCGAGGCGACGTCGGCCAACTTATAGCGGATCACCTGATCCTGGCCGAGCGAGCGAGCCAGATCGGCATAGGCCTGTTCGACGGCATCCTGCGATCGAATCAGAAGAAGTTTGGCCTCGGACAGGTTGACGGCGGCGAAGTTAACGTCCAGCTGTGATTTCAAATTCGCATTCGCCAGCGCCGTCACCTGGTCCGTAAGGGTCTGGCGGGCCCCTACGGTTTGATTGGCGACAGTAACGAAAGCCTGAGCCTGCAGCACACCGAAATAGCCGCGGTTAACGCCGAGGACGACGTCGTAAATGGTCGCCTGCGTATTCTGAGCGGCGGCCTGGGCCTGATATTGAGATTGATTGACGAGGCTTTTTCTTCTTCCGAAGTCCGCTACCAGTTGGGTGATCTGCAGGCCCTGGCCAAAGCGGTTGAAGAGCTGCGATGCCGAGAGAGCACCTGCACCGAGGCGGGCCTGCGCCAATCCCTGAGCGCCGGTGATTTCGCCGTCGAGAGTCGGATAGTATGCAGCTTTCGACTCCGTGATGTGCTGGCCCACGGATGAGGCCGTATTCTGGGCCGCGGCTATCCGCGGGTGGCTCTGAATCGCCAGCGCTGTGGCTTGCGGAAGCGTCAGCGGTGTCTGAGGCGTTTGAGGGGTCGTAGCCGACGGCGCCGGCGGCACGTTTGCCGGGGCCTGCTGAGCCTGCGTCGGGGGTTGCTGCGCCAGGACGATGCCTGCGATCCCGAACGCTCCTGCGAGGATGACGCGATATCTACGCATTCACCCTCGCGATCTCCTGACGCTGGTAGATGAGAACATACGCCGCGGGCACGATGAAAATCGTCAGGAGCACGGAGGCGGTCAAACCGCCGATAATCGCCTGGGCCATCGGCGCATATTGCTCGGCGCCGGTACCAAGCTTCAGCGCCATCGGGATCATCCCCAGAATCGTTGCCAGTGAGGTCATCAGAATCGGCCGGAGACGCACGCGGCATGAAGTAATAACAGCGTCTTTGACGCTCAGCCCATCCTGCCGGAGCCGATGGGCAAAATCCACGATCAGGATGCTGTTGGATGCCGCAATTCCGACCAGCATCAGCACGCCCATGAGCGACATCACATTCAATGTTGTGCCGGTCAAAACCAGAATGACGAGCACGCCGATGACGCCCATCGGGATCGCGAGCATGATCAGCACAGGGTCGATGAAAGAACGGAATTGCGCGACGAGAATGAGATACAGCAGAACGAACGAGAGGCTGAGACCGATGGCGAAGCTTCGGAACGATTGCTGCATTCCGAGCACCATGCCGCGGAGGTCCACGCGCATGCTGGCAGGGTGAGGAATGGTTGCGACCAGGTTCTGAATGGCTGTCGTGACTCTGCCCAGGTCTTCGGTTTTGGTCGTAACGTAAACATCGGAAGTTTTCTGGATCTTGTAATGATCCACTTCGGTGGGGCTCTGCAGGTTTACCATCTTCACAACCGTATCGAGCGTGGTGGGTTGCTTGAGATTGGGTGCCCGCAGAGGTATGTTTCGCAGATCGAGAGGATTATGGATCGAGGCTGCGCCGTTTTCGTAATACTGAACCGTCAGAAAGTAATTATTGCCGGTTTTCTTGTCGGACCAGTAATTCGGGGCGATCATCGCGTTGGAGTTCAGGGCAGTGATCACGTTGTCGACGATTTCCTTTTGCGACAAGCCGAGCTCCGCCGCATGCACTCTGTCGACTTCCATTCTGAGGCCCGGGTAATCCATATCCTGCGGGATGTAAACCTGGGACACGTTGTCGATGCGGGAAATCCGCGACGCAAGCTGCTGCGCGAGCTTGAAGTCCGCGGGCAGATCGGAGCTGGTGACCTGAACATCGATCGGAGCGGGCATGCCGGTATTCAATACGGCGTCCACCATCGAACCGCTCTGCATAAAAGTCCGGAGCTCGGGGAACTGCCGGTGAATCGCCTTCTGAATACGGTCCATGTATTCGAAACTGCTGGTGGTGTGGTCGTCCGTCAACTGAGTTTGAATCGTCGCCTGATATTCGCCTGAGTTGGTTGTATAGAGAGAGGAAAGATCGTTCAGCACGCCGATATTGGAAACCGTGATGCGGAAGTCGTGCGGGTCCACTTCGTGCTTGATTAGATCCTCCACCCTCGATACGTACTCGTTCGTAAGCTCGATCCGGGAGCCGGTAGGAGCCTTGAGATTTATTGAGAATTGCCCGGCGTCGGAACGCGGGAAGAACGATAGCCCGAGAAAAGGAAAAAGCCCGAGACTCAGAACGAACGCTCCCATCAGCACCGCCACCGTCATAACAGGGAAACTGACCGAGCGGCGCACCAGCTTTTCATACAAATCGAGCATGTAATTGAAGCCGCGGTTGAAAGCCGCATTGAAACGCGCGCCCAGTGAGAGCTTCTGCTCTGCGTGTTCACCCCCCGCGGCATGCTCGCCGTGACCATGCGGAATCGCCTTCAGAAATCGCGCACAGAACAGGGGGATTACGGTCATCGCAACGATGAAAGACAGCACCAGCGCAATGCAGAAAGACAAGGCGAGAGCCGAGAACAGAAATTTACTGACCCCGAAGAGCAGAGTCACCGGAAAGAAATCGACAACGGCGACGAGGGTCGCGGCCAATACGGCAAGCGTGACTTCCGAAGCGCCGACCTGCGCGGCGACAGCGGGCAGCTCGCCCATTTCGAGGTGACGGAAGATGTTTTCGATCGAGATCACCGAGTTATCGATGACGCGGGAGAACGCGAGCGCAAGGCCGCCGAGAATCATCGTATTGATGGTCGCGTTGCCCAGATGCAGGATGATGAAAGTTGCCAGAGCAGAGATGGGGATTGAAAGCAGGACGGCCGTCGTAGCGCGAAAGTTTCCGAGGAACAGCAGAATCAGAATACTCGTCAGGCCCAGGCCGATCAGCGTCTCGTGAAGCACGGTGTTGATCGCTTCTTTCACAAAGACCGACTGATCGAAAAGAAGGTCGGCCACCATCGTTTTAGGGATATCGAACAAGTGTCCGATGACGTCATGGACGCCGTTGACCACCTGGATGGTGTTGGTATCTCCGCCCTGTTTCAGGATCGGGATGTAAGAAGACTTCTGGCCGGCCACGCGGACGATGTTGTATTGCGTGGCGCTCGAATCCTCGGCGTTACCCACGTCGCCGACGCGTACCCAGGAGCCGCCCACCGTTTTCAGCGGTACGTCGTTCAACTCCTTCATGTTGTCTACAAGGCTGTTGGAGTAGATGTAGTAATCGTAAGGCCCCATCTTGACATCGCCGGCGGGCAGGATGAGATTTTGATTGTTCACCGCATTGACTACATCCATAACGCTCAGATCGCGCGAAAGAAGCTTGAACGGATCGACGTGGACCATAATCTGCCGATACTTGCCGCCGAAAGTCGCGGGAATGGAAACGCCCGGAACCGTCACAATCTGGTTTCGAATGGAAAATTGTGCAAAGTCATGAAGCTGCGTCTCCGTCAGACCGGCGCCCTTCACCGCCACCAAAGCGACCGGAAGGCTGGACGAATCGGATTTCAGCACGACGGGGGGCAGCGTGCCGGGTGGCAATCGCTTCAAATCCGCCAAAGCGAGATTCGAGAGTTGCGTGACATCGGCATCGGCGTTGGTGTTCGACGTGAAAAACACGCGGATCATGCTGACGCCGAGAATGGATCGCGACTCCATATGATCGATGCCGCTGGCGAGAGTGAAGAAACGTTCCAGCGGCGCCGTGATGTTGGCCTCGATGTCCTGCGGCGGCATACCCGAATAGAAGGTGGCTACCACTACCTGGGGAAGGTTGATCGCAGGGAATAAATCCACCGGCATGCCCAGCACGCCAACAACGCCGAGCACGATGACGACAAGACAGATGACGATGATGAAGTAGGGATTGCGAATCGAAAAGGCCGACATAACCTTATTTCTCCGTGTTTCCCTCGCCCGAGGCCGTGTATGAGAGGGCTTCGAGCGTTTTCGGCTTGACCATCTGGCCTGCCTTCAACCCGCTCCGGTCGCTGATTACGACCTGCTCGCCCGCCGCAAGGCCCTTGAGGATTTCCACATAGTCGGGCATCTGAATACCGAGCGTGACTTTTTTCGTCTGAACATGATTCTCCGGATCGACCAGCATGACGGACGATGTGTCGCCCTGATGATCGATTGCCTGCAAAGGCACAACCAGTGCGGAAGGATTGTGGTTCAGAGTGATTTGCGCTTCCGCATACCCACCCGGGATCAACTTGCCGCTCGTATTGGGTAGGTCGACTTCCGTATGCATCGTTCGCGTGGCGCCGCTGACATCGACGGACGATCGCGCCACTCTGCCCTGCACGGTTTGGTCGATCGCATCCACGCGCACGCTGACGGGATCGCCGATGTGAATATATTTAACATCCGATTCCGGAACCGGAATTACGAGACGGTAAAGGTTCTCATCCGAGAGCCGCACAAGCGGCGTCGCCTGAGTCGACGTCGTTCCGGCCTGCATGAGCGCTCCCAGATTCGCGTACCGCTGGGTTACGACTCCATCGAATGGAGCAGTTATTTTGGAATAATCATAAAGCGCCTGGTCGTGGTTCAGTTTGGCTTTCGCCACAATCAACTGACTCTGAGCGCCCTGAAATGCGCCCTGTGCAGCCTCGACCTGGGATTCGGCCGCGAGGTCCTTTCCCTGCGCGTCGTCTACTTCCTGTTGAGCGACCAGGCCTGCTTTCGTTTTTGCTACGCCGGCGAGACGCCCGTATTGGAGGTGCACCATATTGTGCTGCGCTTTCGCGCGGCCCACCTCGCTCTGGAGGCGATTCACCTGATCGGACTGGGCGCGTATAGCGGCCTGATCCTCATCCAACTGGGCTTGCAGTTCGGGCACTTCGAGAACCGCCATGATCTGGCCCTTTCGCACGTGCGAGCCGTAATCGACGTTCAATTCTTTTACATAGCCAGGCACCTTGGCATAAACGTCGATTTCCTGAAACGGAACGAGCTCCGAGCTGAGGGTCAGATGCTGTGCCACGGGCATTGTTTTTACAGCCGCGGTGCCGACTTCATCAATGGCCGGCGCATCGCTGGCTTTTGCGGAAGCTTCGCGCCGGGCGCACGAGGATGTGAGGCCCGCGATAAGAAACAAGATCCCCGCTAGCGGGGTGGACAGGCGCATACAGGTTTTTACCATTCGGGAACGAGCGTTGGGACTCACCTGACCAGGCGACGAATCGACAACGTCATAGTCAGACTATCGAATTCCATTCATGAGCGGAATACAGTCGCGACTGGATTTCACCGCCGTTTTCGTCCCAAAGAGGAAATAGACCTGGCAGCAGATGACCGCAAGACCATTCCATGTTAAAGCCTTGCAGATGCTAATGATAGCGCCCTGTTGCCGTATCCGGGCCCCTCGGCGGGTTCGCGCCGCCCGAATTTGACTGGGATTCCTGCCACGCCAAATATCTCGCGGCTGCATGAGATAGCCGACTGAGAATGAAGCGCGTCAATCGTAACAAAAGGGTGGCACCCAGCGCGACACCGAGAAATACAACCACCAATGGCCAGTCGACACCCATACACAGTTGACGATAGGGCAATCAGAAACGGAGCGGAATCGGGTCGGCCCGGTATTTTCGGGCGTTTCGGCCGTATTCCTGGGGAGGCCTGATGCTGCACCGCGTTGGGGCGGATGCCACCCACGGGGCCGCTTCCCTGAAGTAATATGGCTTCGCCCGCGTCACCGAGGGCCCGATGCCAGAATCGCCAGTGGGAAAATGAAAAACCGAACCCAATCGGAGCCTTCATAAATATCTTTTATGGACGTCTTTACTTGCATTTCCAAAACTTTGCGATAAACTAGAACTTCTGGCAATGCTCTCCAGCTTCACAGGCCGAATTACGATGACCGTCCCTGTAGTAGTTATTATTGGGGTCGTCGTACCCGTCCCCGTCTGAGGCTTCCGGGCAGTCGAAAGATTCCGAGGCCATCAGCGGGGGAAACAAACCCCAGCCGATGGCCTTTTGTTTTGTACCCTGGCGATTTTGTCGCAGGGGCCGTCAGTTAATTAAAAGGAACTTCCACTATGAACGAATCCGGCAAACTCATGAACGGCGCGGAAATCCTGCTCGAATGCCTCTCCCGTGAAGGCGTCGACTGTTTCTTCGGCTATCCCGGCGGCGTCACACTGCCCTTCTATGACGCCCTCTACGACAGCCACATCCGCCACATCCTCGTGCGCCATGAAGAGAATGCCTGCTTCGCCGCCGAAGGCTACGCGCGCGCCACCGGCAAAGTCGGCGTTTGCTGCGCCACCTCCGGACCCGGCGCCACCAACCTCGTCACCGGGCTCGTCGACGCCATGATGGATTCCATCCCGATCGTCGCCATCACCGGCCAGGTGCACTCCAAGCTCATCGGCAGCGACGCCTTCCAGGAAGCCGACACCTTCGGCATCACGCGCCCCGCTACCAAACACAATTTCATGGTGAAGAATGTCGAGGAATTGCCGCAGATCGTTCACGAAGCCTTCTACATCGCGGCCAGCGGACGCCCCGGCCCGGTCCTCGTCGACATTCCGAAAGACGTGTTCCAGGCTCGCGGCCACTACACGCCCGTCGACACCATCCATCTTCCCGGCTACAAAGTATTTACCGAAGGCCATGCCGGACAGATCCGCCGCGCCGCCCAACTCATCTGGGAAGCCGAGCGGCCCTTCGTCTACGCCGGCGGCGGCACGGTTCTCGGCAAAGCTTCGGAGGAACTCACCGAACTGGTTGAACTCGCCGACCTGCCGGCCGTCTGCACTCTGATGGCCCTCGGCGGCCTGTCTTCCAGCCACAAAAACTTCATCAGCATGCCAGGCATGCACGGCAGCTATGCCGCCAATATGGGGATGACGGAATGCGATCTCCTGATCGCGCTCGGCACCCGCTTCGACGATCGCGTCACCGGGCAGTTGCAAGCCTTCGCCCGCCACGCCCGCGTGATCCATGTCGATATCGATCCCGCCGAGGTCGGCAAGAACCGCGTGCCGGACATCCCGATCGTCGGTGACGTCAAGCGCGTTCTTCAGAAACTGAACAAGACCATCAAAGAGCTGGAGCCGGAATACAAATCGAAGCAGTCCGGCGCTCGCGCCGCCTGGTGGACCAAAATCCGCGGCTGGCAGACCGAGCACCCCTATGACCGTTCGCGCGCCGAGGACGAAATCAAACCGCAGCACCTCATGGACGAGATCGATCGTCTCTCGGGCGGCCAGGCCATCGTCACTTCCGACGTGGGCCAGCACCAGATGTGGGCCGCGCAGCTCATTCGCTTCAACGAGCCGCATCTCTGGATCAATTCCGGCGGACTCGGCGCCATGGGCTTTGGACTCCCTTCCGCGCTCGGCGCTCAGATGGCCCGGCCCGACAAGCTGGTCTTCGCAATCTGCGGCGATGGCGGATTCCAGATGTCCATCCCGGAACTCGCGACTATCGCCTCGCACGCCCTGCCCATCAAGATCATCGTGATGAACAACGGCTACCTCGGGATGGTCCGACAATGGCAGACGCTCTTCTATAACAACCGTCTGAGCTCGGTCGAACTCGACTGCTTCCCGGACGCCGAAAAGCTCGCCGGCGCATATGGATTCAAAGGCCGCACCATCGACAAGCCCTGGCAGCTCGCGCAGGCTCTCGAAGAAGCCATCAAAGAACCCGGCCCCTATCTTCTAAATGTGAAAGTAACCCGCGACGAGAACGTCTATCCGATGGTGCCGGCGGGCGGCGCAATCCACGAAATGGTATTAGGACCGCCGCAACCCGTCGCAGTCGCTTAAGGAACCCCATGCTGCAAACCATATCGATTCTTCTGGAGAACAAACCCGGCGCCCTCTTGAGAGTCACCGGCGTGCTCTCCGCCCGCGGCTACAACATCGAGAGCCTCACGGTCGCGAAGACACTTGACCCGCAGCTCTCCCGCATGACGATCGTCGTCGATGTGGAAGACCGCATCCGCACTCAGGTCGTCAAACAAATCAACAAACTGGTGAACGTGCTCCAGGCAGCCGACATGACGGAATCGCCCGCCGTGATCCGCGAAATGGTCCTCGTGCGCGTACGCTGCCCGCAGGAGAGCCGCACAACCGTTCTCAAGGAAGCGGAAATCTTCCACTCGCGCGTCGTCGATTCTTCAACAGAAGGCTTTGCCATCGAAGCCACCGGCGACCCCGAAAAACTCGACGAATTCATCGAAGTCATGCGCAGCTATGGCGAGATCGATGTCGCCCGCTCCGGCTCCATCGCCATGTCTCTCGAATCCAGAAAACTCCGCCTGCAGCCGCCCGTGCCAACGCCGGCCGCAGCCCAGGTACTCTGAATGCCTTACCCCCACTCAATGCCAACAAACCATGTGGGGCAGATTGGTAATCGGTCTGCCGCGACCAACGCTCAATTCCTCTAAGGACTATTAATGCCACGACGCTTTTACGAAAAAGACGGAAACATCGACGCCCTCAAGGGCAAGAAAATCGCCATCATCGGTTACGGCTCTCAGGGCCACGCCCACGCGCTAAACCTTCGCGATTCCGGACTCGACGTCATCGTCGGACTCCCGGCCGACAGCAAGTCGCGCGCGAAAGCTACCGCGGCGGGCCTGACCGTTGTCACGCCGGCCGAAGCCGCCAAGGCCGCGGATGTGATGATGGTGCTCGTTCCCGACCACATCCAGGGCGATCTCTACTCAGCTGACATAGCCCCGCACCTTACTAAAGGCAAGACGCTGATGTTCGCCCATGGCTTCAACATCCACTTCGGCTTCATCAAGCCGCCCGCCGATGTCGATGTCTCGATGATCGCCCCCAAGGCTCCTGGCCACCGCGTCCGCGAGGTCTTCACCGAAGGCTCCGGCGTGCCCGCACTCGTCGCCATCCAGCAGGATGCCAGCGGCAAAGCCCTCGAGAACGCTCTGGCTTACGCCGCAGCTCTCGGCTCGCTCCGCGCCGGCGTCATCGAAACCAGTTTCCGTGAGGAAACCGAAAGCGACCTCTTCGGCGAGCAGGCCGTGCTCTGCGGCGGCGCTTCCGAACTGATCCGTGCCGGATTCGAGACTCTTGTGGAAGCGGGCTATGCGCCCGAGATTGCCTATTTCGAATGTCTCCACGAGCTCAAGCTCATCGTCGACCTGATCTATGAAGGCGGACTCGGCTACATGCGCTTCTCTGTTTCCGACACCGCCGAATACGGCGACTATACCCGCGGCCCGCGCATCATCACCGCTGAAACGCGCAAAGAGATGAAGAAGATCCTCTCCGAAATCCAGGCCGGCGAGTTCGCCAAACAGTGGATCGGCGAAAACAAATCCGGACGCCACAAGTTTCTTGCCATGCGCGCCGAGCAGGCCGAACAGCCGGTCGAAAATGTCGGACGCGAGCTTCGCAAAATGATGACGTTCCTTAAACGCAACAAAGAGGTCGGCGTACCCGTCGCCTGACGTATCGCTGGCGGTCTTGCCGCCGGCTCTTCTAATTCAGAGACAAACCATGCGCATTCATACTTTCGATACCACTCTCCGCGATGGCACGCAGGGCGAAGCCATCTCTTTCTCCGTGGACGACAAAATCCTCATTACACGGAAACTGGACGAGCTGGGTATTGACTACATTGAAGGCGGATGGCCTGGCTCCAATCCCAAAGACAAGGAATTCTTCGAACAGGCGCGCGATCTGAAGCTGAAGCATGCAAAGCTCACAGCTTTCGGATCGACGCGCTTCGCGAAGAACTCCGTTCAGGAAGACCGCAACGTCCGTGAGCTGATCGATGCCGGAACCCCCTGCATCGCCATCTTCGGCAAGTCCTGGGACTTCCACGTTTTCCGCGCTCTCGGCATCACCGAAAACGAAAACCTCGCCATCATCGCCGAGACCGTTCGCTATCTGAAGGACCACGGCAAAGAAGTCGTCTACGATGCCGAGCACTTCTTCGATGGGTACATCAACAACCGTGACTTCGCCCTGCGCACTTTGGAGGCCGCGAAGCTGGCCGGAGCCGATGTCCTTTGCCTCTGCGATACCAACGGCGGCACACTGACCAGTTTTCTGGCGCAGATTGTCGCCGATGTCCGCTCGCGCTTTGATGGCATCATCGGCATCCATCCCCATAACGATTCTGAAGTCGCGGTGGCCAACGCGCTTGCCGCCGTCGACAGAGGCGTGTCCCATGTGCAGGGATGTCTCAATGGCTACGGTGAGCGTTGCGGCAACGTAAATCTCGCATCGGTCATCGCGAATCTTGAACTGAAACTTGGCCACACGACCATCGGTCCGGAAAAGCTCCAGTCGCTGAGCTCGACCTGCCGTTATATCGCTGAGCTGGCAAACCTGCCACTGCGCAAGGATCAGGCTTACGTCGGCCAGAGCGCCTTCGCCCACAAGGGCGGCATTCATGTCAGCGCGGTCCTGAAGGATTCCTCCACCTACGAACACGTCTCACCCGGGGTCGTCGGCAATCACCAGCGCGTCCTCGTCAGCGAGCTTTCCGGGCGCAGTAACGTCGACTATCAGCTTCGGGACTTCGGCTCTCTCGCCGATCGTCTGAACCCGGAGGCCCGCCGCGGCCTCGTGAACCGTGTCAAAGAAGCGGAATTCCACGGCCACGACCTCGAGGCCGCCGATGGTACTTTCGAGCTCTTCGTCCGCGAAGCGCTTCAACCCGATGCTCAGTTCTTCGAAGTCGAAAGCTACGAAGTTACGATCAAATCCGGACAAGCCACCGCGACCGTAAGGGTCAATACGGAGGATGGCGCCCATACCGCGACAGCCACTGGCAATGGGCCCGTGAACGCCCTCGACGTCGGCCTGCGCAAGTGCATCTCGGCGCTCTATCCGCAGATCGGCGATGTTCGCCTGACGGACTACAAAGTGCGCGTGCTCGATTCCAAGAAGGGCACGGCCGCGAAAGTCCGCGTACTCGTCGAATGGTCGGACCACAACAAAAGCTGGTCAACGGTAGGCGTGTCGGATGACGTGATTGAAGCCAGCTGGAACGCGCTCGTAGACGCCCTGCGCCTCGAGTTGATGCGTCTTACGGAAACGAATGCGGGCAGCGGCGAAGTTGTTGAAGTCCGCCGCTAACGTCGCCGTTCTTACTGGCGCGGGCGTCTCGGCGGAGAGCGGCATCCCGACTTTCCGCTCGAACGGTGGTTTCTGGCAACAGCATCGCTTCGAGGACTTGGCCACCCCCCAGGCCTTCGCGCGTAATCCAAAGTTCGTGTGGACCTGGTACGAAGAACGCCGCCGCGCCATCGCGCAAGCGAAACCAAACGCGGGCCACTACGCACTCGCGGAACTGGAAAAGCAGAAACCCGTCTTCACGCTGATTACCCAGAACGTCGACGGGCTGCACGATCTCGCTGGATCGGGCAACATAATCAAACTGCATGGCGACATCTGGAACGTTCGTTGCACGCAGTGCGGGGAAGAACGAATCGATCGCCGTGAATTGAACGACCTGCCCCCATATTGCCGATGCGGCGGGATGGAGCGGCCGGGCGTGGTTTGGTTCGGCGAGACTCTGCCGGAGGGTTCACTGGAACGTGCGACGGCAGCGGTTCGCGCGGCCGATGTCCTGATCGTCGCGGGCACTTCCGCACAGGTCTACCCCGCAGCCGGGCTGATCCCACTCGCGAGAGCAGTCATCGAGGTTAACCCAGAGACGACGGATTTCTCGGACGACGTCACGTTCTCTCTACGTGGTACCGCTGCTGAAATTCTGCCGCGGCTGCTATGAACACCGGGCGGTTCGCTCCCTCCCCCACCGGTCCGCTCCACTTCGGCTCTCTGGTCACCGCCGTAGCCAGCTACGTCGACGCACGTTCCAAAGGTGGCGAATGGCTCGTGCGCATGGAAGATCTCGACACGCCCCGCAACGTGCCCGGCGCGGACATGGACATCCTCCATACCCTGGAACATTTCGGCTTCGAATGGAATGGACCGGTGCTTTATCAAAGCACTCGCATCAATGCTTACCGTCGAGCTCTCGACCGCCTGCGCCGCGGCGGCCACGCCTATCCCTGCTCGTGTACGCGCACCACGACCGAACCTTGTACCTGCACCAGCGGCTCCCGATGGAGAGTAAGATTCCCAGGCGACGACTTCACAGTGTTTCGCTCAGATGGCATCTTCGCTTATCAGTTGGCCGTTGTCGTTGACGATGCGTATCAGGGCATCACCGATGTCGTCCGGGGCGCCGACTTGCTGGATTCGACGCCGCGCCAGGTCCATCTCCAGCACCTTCTGGGACTGCCCACGCCGTACTACCGCCACGTACCCCTCGTGGTCAATGATAAGGGTGAGAAGCTCAGCAAGCAGACGCTCGCGCCCGCGCTCGATCTCACACGCAGGAACGAACTCCTCGACCAGGCGTTCCGCTTTCTGCGACTTCCACCTTCGCAGCGCGCGGAACTGTTCCCATAGCGGGATCCGTTCCGCACATGTGTAGCACATGCTAACATGTGATTGACATGTCCGTCATGATCCAACTCCGCAACGTGCCTGATGCATTACATCGCAAGCTCAAAGCGCGTGCGGCTGCGGCTGGGATGTCGCTGAGCGCCTACATTCTGAAGGACGCAGAGAGACTGGCTAATGAGCCTACGTGGGAAGAATTCCGGCAGAAACTCGCCGGTCTCAAGCCGATTCGCACTGGAGAATCCGCGGCCGAGGCGGTACGGGCGATTCGCGACGCACGATGATTGTTGTCGATGCCTCAGCCGTTCTCGAAATACTGCTGCGGTCCGAAATGGGGGAACGGCTCGAGGCGGCTGTTTCGGGGCTCACTCTTGAGGCACCCCACCTTCTCGATATCGAAGTAGCGCACGTCCTGAGACGATGGGCGGAGAGCGGCAAGATGACGCCGGGTCGGGCCGCCGACGCGCTTGCTCTCTTTCTCGAAATGCCCATCCGCCGTCATGCCCATACACATCTCCTGCCTGAAATCTGGAAATTGCGCCACGAACTCACCGAATATGACGCCGCTTACCTCGCGTTGGCGCGCCGGCTCGATGCGGAGCTCCTGACGACGGACGACGGCCTGCGACGGCGTGCGAAACGGCGGTAATGCTCCTCTAACCGCCCAGCACTTCCATCATGTCGGGCCCGCAGATCCGGGCCAGCTCCGCCTTGAACTCCTTGTCGGGACGCACCTTCGACGGCACATCCAGAATCACGGAAAAATCGCGCGCCGACTCCAGCCGCAATCGCACCTGCGTTTCGCCCGGCTTACGCTCGAACAGTTGCCTCAGCTCGGCCGCGCGGTCGATACCGTTGCGCCCCACAAACACTTTCACGCTGATCAGGCTCGGCAGCGGTACGCGCGCAACATCGAGCGGAACGATCTCCTTCACGGAAACTTTCGTCGGAGCCCCTTCTTCAGGCAGCGCGCCCCCGCGAATCAGGACTGCCTGATCTTCCAGCAACAAACTCTGCAGCGCGTCGTACTGCGTGGTGAAGACCATACCGTCGATGCTGCCGGTCCGATCTTCGATCGCGAACGAAGCCCACGGCTTGCCTTCCCGATTCCGCCGCCGCTGAATTCCCGTGATCATGCCGCAAAGGGCAACCTCGGCGCCCTTTTCGAGCCCTTCCATCCGGCTCGAATCGTGCGTGGCCAGTTCGGTGATCTTCTCTTCGTAGTTGTCAAGCGGGTGCCCGGTCACATAGAAGCCAAGCAGTTCCTTCTCGCCCTGCAGTTTCTCTTTCAGCGTCCAGTCGTTTGCTTTTGGAAGGGCCGGCTCCGGGTGTGCCTCTTCCGAAGGTCCGCCACCGAAAAGACCGCCCTGGCCGCTGTCGCGATCTCGCGCGGCGCGATTGCCGGTCTCGATCGCCGCGTCCAGCGCAAGCAGCAACTGCGCGCGCGTTCCCTGCAGTGAATCCATGGCGCCCGCTTTGACGAGGCTTTCCATGACACGCCGGTTGATCGCCTGCATGTCGGCATGTTCACAGAACTGATAAATGGATCGGAATGACCCCAGTTCCACCCGCGCTTTTATGATTGCCTCGACCGCGTTCTGACCGACATTCTTCACCGCGCCGAGGCCGAACCGGATCGCGTCGCCCTTCTCATCCCGCACCGGAGTGAAGGTATATTCGCTCGCGTTGACATCCGGCGGCAGCACGCGAATGCTCATCTCGCGGCATTCGTTGATGTACTTCACCACCTTTGCAACGTTGCCGGTTTCCGACGTCAACAGCGCGGCCATGAAATCCACCGGATAGTGCGCCTTCAGATACGCGGTTACAAACGCCAGAAATGCGTAGGCCGCGGAGTGGGACTTGTTGAAGCCATAACCGGCGAATTGCTCCATCAGATCGAAGACCTTTTCCGCCTTCTTCGCCGGATGGCCCCGCTCGGCCGCGCCCTGCATGAAACGGCCACGCTGTTTGGCCATTTCTTCAGCCTTTTTCTTCCCCATCGCGCGGCGCAGCACATCCGCATCGCCCAGCGTGTATCCCGCCACGCGATTCGAGATCTGCATGACTTGTTCCTGGTAGACCATCACCCCAAAGGTCTCCTCCAGGATTTCCTTCATCACCGGAAGCTCGTAGACCACATCGCGCCGACCGTGGCGGCGCTCGATGAAGTCGTCGATCATTGCCATCGGACCCGGCCGGTAGAGCGCATTGAGCGCCGTCAGATCTTCGAGACGCGTCGGCTGATAGCGGCGCAGAATGTCCCGCATGCCGGGCGATTCGAACTGGAACACGCCGCTGGTGAAACCCTTGCTGAAGATTTCGTAGGACGATGGATCTTCGAGCGGAAGATCCTCCGGCACGATCTTCACGCCATGCCGCTTCTCGATCATCTTCAACGCATCGTCGATAAGCGTGAGCGTCGTGAGGCCGAGAAAATCCATCTTGAGAAGCGCAAGCTTGTCAAGACCGTTCATGTCGTACTGGGTGACGATTTCCTCGCGGTTGGTGCGATAGAGAGGTACGAGATTGCGCAGCGGCTCCGGCGAAATCACGACACCGGCCGCGTGTACCGAGGAGTTGCGTGCAAAGCCCTCGAGCTTCTTCGCGACGTCGAGGACCTCCTGCACCCGCGAATCCTGTTTCATCAGCGCCGCGAAGCCAGGCTCCTGCTCGATCGCGTCCTTCAACTTGATATTCAGGACATTCGGAACGAGCTTGGTGATCTTGTCCACATCGGCGAAACTCATGTCGAGAACGCGCCCGACGTCCTTGATCGCGGCTCGAGTCGCCAGCGTATTGAACGTAATGATCTGGGCTACCTGCTCCCGGCCGTACTTCTCGGTGACGTACTGGATCACCTCACCCCGGCGGTTCATGCAGAAATCGATATCGATATCGGGCATGCTGATACGTTCCGGATTCAGGAAGCGCTCGAACAGCAATCCGTATTGCAGCGGATCGATATCCGTAATCTGCATCGCGTAGCTGACGAGACTGCCCGCCGCCGATCCGCGCCCCGGCCCCACCGGAATGCTCTTCGATTTCGAGAACCGGATGAAGTCCCAAACGATAAGGAAGTAGCCGGAGAACTTCATCTGCTGGATCATCGCGATCTCGAAGTCCAGGCGTTCGACATACTCCGCGAGATCGTGCTTGAGTTTGCCCGCCGCCTGCATTGCTTCGAGACGCACCCGCCGCTTTTCGAATCCCTGGCGCGCGACATAAGCGAAATAGGAATCGGTCGTCTGATCGGCCGGGATGTCGAACCGTGGGAACGGATCGAGAACTTTCTCGAGCTTCACGTTGCAGCGCTGCGCGATTTCCCACGGGCGATTGACTGCGTCTTCGAGCTCTCCGAACAGCGCCATCATTTCGTCCCGCGTCTTCAGATAGAAATCGGGATGGTCCCAGTGCATCCGGTTCGGGTCCGACATGGTCTTCCCCGTCTGGATGCACATGAGGATTTCGTGTGCGCGCGCATCTTCGCGCCGAAGATAGTGTGAATCGTTGGTGGCAACAAGGGGAATGCCGGTCTCGATCGAGAGACGGTTCACTTGCGGGGTGAGCTTTTTGTCCTGATCGAGCCCGTGGTCCTGGATCTCGAGAAAGAAATTATCTTTGCCGAAGATGTCGCGATAGTTGTACGCCAACCGGCGCGCGTCGTCGTACTTTTCGTTGAGGATGGTTTCGTTCAGGTCGCCGCGCAGACAGGCCGACATGCAGATCAGCCCTTTTGAGTGGGCAGCCAGCAGATCTTTATCGATGCGCGGCTTGTAGTAGAAGCCCTCCAGAAAGGCCGTCGAGACCATCTTGATGAGGTTCTTGTAGCCCTCCTGGTTTTCGCAAAGCAGGACGAGATGGTTGTAGCGGTCGGAATCCGAACGTGTCTTCAGGCCTTGCTGCGAAACATAGACCTCGCAGCCGATTACCGGATTGATGCCCTTCGCCTTCGCCGCGTTATAAAAATGGACCGCGCCGAAAAGGTTTCCGTGATCCGTCATGGCGACGGCCGGCATCTTCTGCTCCGCGACCACGTCCATGAGCTGGTCGATTTCGCACGCGCCGTCGAGCAGCGAGTAGTCAGTATGGTTATGAAGGTGAACGAATGGGGTCTCGGCCATAGAAAATTCCGACGCTGCCTTTTTAAGAAAGACCGCGGCTGTCGGGGGAGACGTCTTCTATTCTACCGTTGTGCCTGCGCAGGCTCCGCCGAGAAAGACTCGTTCTCTACTTCAGTGCTTCAGCCGCCCACCGCTTGACTCACGCCTGCCTGCGCGTCGTTACTGATTTCCGCCCATATATTACTATTGGTACTATTGCCGTCTATGCCCGAAAACCCCTTGTTATCCGTCACATTCCACGTACCCTTCGATCAAATCCGGGCCGAGCACGTTGAGCCGGGAATCCGGGAGCTGATCGCTCAATCCCAAAGCCGGATCGACCAGATGGTGAAGGACGACACGCCGCGCTCGTTCGCCAACACGATGCTCGCGCTCGAGAACTCCACCGACAACCTCGACTTCGCCCTCGCTGTCGTGCGGCATCTGGAATCGGTCTCAACAACCCCTCAACTGCGCGCCGCGTGGAATGCCGTCGAGCCGGAAGCGAGTGCCTTCTACTCGCAAATTCCTTTGAACGAAGGGCTTTGGAAGCAGTTGCAGAAGTATGCCTCCACGGAAGAGGCGGAATCTCTGCGCGGCACCCGCCGGCGCTTTGTGAAAAAGACGCTCGACTCATTCCGCCGTCACGGCGCCGAACTCGACCCCGCGGGCAAGAAGCGAATGGCGGAGATCGACGTCGAACTCACGAAGATCACGACCAAATTCTCCGAGAACGTTCTCGATTCCACCAACGCCTTCGAACTCATTGTCACCGAAGAAGCGAAGCTTGCGGGGTTGCCACCAAGCGCACTCAACGCCGCCCGGCAGAGCGCCACGTCAAAGAACGCCGCGGGATGGCGCTTTACCCTGCAGGCACCCAGTTACATCCCGGTGATGACGTATCTCGACGACCGCGCGATCCGTGAACAGATGTATCGCGCTTTTTCCATGCGGGCCACTGAAGCGGGGCGCGACAATCGTCCGCTGCTCGAACGCATCCTCGCTCTGCGCAAAGAGAAAGCCACGCTTCTCGGATTCCCCGACTTCGCCGACTTCGTGCTGCACGATCGCATGGCTCACAAAGGCGAGCGGGCGATGAAGTTCCTCGAGGATTTGAAAAAGAAAACCGATCCCTTCTTCGCCAAAGAAAATGCGGCGCTCGAAGCCTTCGCCGGCCGCAAGCTCGAACCCTGGGATATCGGCTACTGGGCCGAGAAGGAACGCCGCGCTTTATACGACTTCGACGAAGAAGAGCTTCGCCCTTACTTCCCGGCCGAACGCGTCGTCGAAGGCATGTTCGCGATCGTGGAGCGCCTCTACGACATCCGCGTGAAGCGGCAGACGGGCGCGCCTGTCTGGCATCCCGACGTCCGCTACTACGAAGTGCATGACCGCGATGATACGCTGCTGGGCGCTTTCTATGCCGACTGGTTTCCGCGCGAATCGAAGCGCGATGGTGCGTGGATGGAAGGCTTCATTACAGGCAAATTCGAATCGGGCCGCTTCGAACCGCATCTGGGCTGCATCTGCGGCAACCTCACGCCGCCAATCGGAGACAAACCCGCGCTCCTGACGCATCGCGAAGTCGAGACCATCTTCCATGAGTTCGGTCACCTGCTTCACCACGTTCTGAGCCGCGTCGAGGTGCGCAGTCTCGCCGGCACCGCGGTCGCCTGGGATTTCGTCGAACTCCCCAGCCAGATCATGGAAAACTGGTGCTGGGAACGCGATGCCCTTGATCTCTTCGCGCGCCACTATGAAACCGGAGATCCGATTCCCGAGGACCTCTTCCAGAAAATGCTCCGCGCCCGCACCTATCGCGGGGCCAATGGCCAGATGCGCCAGCTTGGTTTCGGATTTGTCGATCTCAAGCTGCACCGCGAATATGACCCCGCGCGCGACGGGAACGCGATCGAATACGCACGCGACTTGCTGCAGCCGTTTGCGGCGGCGAAGTTTCCCGAGAACTACGCCATGATCGCGGGCTTCACGCATCTTTTTTCGAGCCCGGTCGGATACGGCGCCGGATATTATTCCTACAAATGGGCGGAAGTTCTGGATGCGGATGCCTTCACCCGTTTCCGCGATGAAGGTATTTTCAGCCCGGCAACCGGCGCGGCCTTTCGGGAGAACATTCTTTCCAAGGGAGACAGTGAAGATCCCGCCGAGCTCTACCGAAGGTTCATGGGCCGCGATCCGGACCCCGACGCTCTGCTGGTGCGCTCCGGCCTCGTGGCCTGACCTCATGAGTGGGGTTGGACCACATTGATATCCTGAGAGCGAGCGATGTTTCTCAAAATCCTCTCGCACCCGGTCTTTCAGAACCTGAACTTTCACATGCCGATGATTGTGGATCTCTCGCATCCCATCGTCATGCTGACGGGCGAGAACGGTTCCGGAAAATCGACATTGCTGCACTCGATCCACTACGCGCTGCGAGGCGAGGCAACCGACGGATACGTCTACAAACTGGACCGCGGCGGCGTGAAGGAGGGCAAAGTATTTCTCTTCGATGCCGAGCAGCATAACCCCCGCATGCAACTCGATCTCTTCAAAGACCAGCCGGAGATGCTGGAGTTCCTTCAGCTCGCCAGCCATGGCCAGGTGATGCTGGCCATGTTCAAGGAAAACTTTCCTTCACTCGATCGCGGAACGACTCTCCTGCTGGATGAACCGGAGATGGCGCTTTCCATTTCCAACCAGCGGCGCATTCTAAAGATGTTGTATGAACTCGTGGATCAGCGTGGTTTCCGGATTGTTTGTGCGACGCACTCACCGGTGCTGGTCGATGCGCCCGAAACATACGTCATCAATCTCGACAATCACGTCAACCGCAACGTGACGTCGGAAGCCTTTGGCATCGAAGGCGCCACTACGATCCAGTAAGCCATCGCCACCACGGGCGTACAGTGCGTACCCAAAGCGAGCCGCTCAAGATGCCGCACAAGCAGCTTGCCAACGCTCCACGATGGCTTCCCCAAATCAATCCCCGGATAGAGCATTGTGTCGCCACGCCCGCACCATACC
Source organism: Bryobacteraceae bacterium (assembly GCA_036272235.1). GTDB lineage: Bacteria > Acidobacteriota > Terriglobia > Bryobacterales > Bryobacteraceae > BOG-234. The sequence goes on from DATAZF010000170.1 coordinate 32,449, forward strand.
CACTCATTTTCGAAAAGATCGTGAATCGCCGCGAGGAGGGCCTGGGATTTGCCGCTATAGCGGTCCACGCTCGGCGGTACCGTCTGCCGGGCGCCACGGGCTGGCAAAGGGCTTGATACTCTAGGGCTGAATGCGCCGCGCTATTCAAATCGCCGTCACCATCGTGGCGGTCTTGTTCCTCGCCACGCCGTTCGACTGTTTTGCCGGGATTCTGACGGCCAAAGCTGCCGATTGCTGCGCGAAAGGCAAGTGCCTTCCAACGAAGGGCGCCGACGAGTGCTGCAGGACCAGCGTGCCATTGGGCGGCCAGCTCCTCGCCCCCAGGCCGGATCATCAGTCCACGCATGTTCCGGATTTCACCACCACCCTCGATCTGATAGTCGCGCGATCTGCGTTGTGCCTTTCCGGAATTTCACCGATCGATCGAGCATCGATACCGCGGGGCTCTCCACCGGGTTCGCGGCAGAACCTGCCTCTTCTGATCTAGCCCTTAATTCCGGCCCGCAAATCTCCAGAGCATCTCACGAGTACTGTGGGGCAGCAGGATGGCGTCTCGCGCCGGGTTCGCAACCGCGCTCTCCGGTGGCAGCGGATTTACAATCTGCCCACACTCTTGACGAAACTACTCTGATTCGATTGCGCCACTTCGTAAGTACGAAGGTCGTGTCCGCTGCTTCGCTTGCCATTCCCTGTGAACCGGCACGCGAAACGCGCCACGACCGGGCAAATGCGCTGAGTTGGCGCCGGTGATTTCATCAATGGATTTCAAGAGTCATCAATGGATTTCAAGAGAAGGATAAAGGCATCGAGCTCTATTTATGTTTCATAAGATTCGTCCATCATTCTGGCTGTTCTGCGCAGTTTTAAGCACAACCCAGTGCGGGGTCGCCCTCGCGGCGATCGACTGGCAAGGACCGGCGCAATGCCACCGGCTGTTGAAGAAACCTGTCCCCGGAGTGCTCTCCATCGACGAAACCGGTGTCGAGTTCCGGTCACCACGCTTCTCGTACAAATGGCCATTTTCTGAGATTCGGACATTCGATCTCTCGGGAGCTCGCGAACTGACCATAACCGGCTATGAGAATCGTCACTGGCACGAGCCCGGCGAAAGGACATACCGATTCACACTCAGCCTGCCAATGCCTCCCGTTATCGCAGCTGAATTGGCGGCGCGCGTCGAAAGGCCGGTCATCAATGGTGATCCATATCCAGCGGCCAAAGTTATAGCGGAAATTCCCGCGCATCGTCGAGAGCGTTTTGGAGGCAGTAACGGAACGCTCAGGTTGCGCGACGACGGTATCGATTACGTCACGGCCGATGGCCGCGATGGCCGCAGTTGGCGTTGGAGCGATATCCAGACGCTCGCAAACCCCAACCCCTGGGACTTGCGGGTGACGGCTTATCGCGAGATCGTCGAATTCGATTTAAAGCAGCCGCTCGAACCGCGATTGTTCGACCGGCTGTGGGAAAGCCTGTATGCCAGCGACCCCTGGTCGACAGCTCTGAACATTACCGCGAAGGAAGGTCACCACCAATGATGCGTACTCAAAAGTTCCCTCTCGTGGTGTTCATGGTCATGGCAATTTCCGAGGCTGCCACAGCAGCATCTCTGCCGGAATTGCTGGATGAAGCGGCACACAACAGTCCCGACATCGCCGCAGCGGCGCGCGCGTGGCGGGCCGCAGCTCAAATCCCGACGCAGGTTTCTACAATGCCGGATCCGCAAATCACCGTGCAGCATCTGGCGGTGGGAAGCCCGCGTCCGTTTGCCGGATACAGCAACAGCGGATTCGCGTATGTCGGTTTCGGAATCTCTCAGGACATTCCTTATCCCGGCAAATTGAGCCTGAAAGCTGAAGCGGCGCAGCGGGATGCTGCCGTCACCAGGGAGAAATTCGAGGCGGCAAAGCGCAATGTGCAGGAACAGGTTAAAGCCAGCTATTTCCAGCTCGCATACATTCAAAAAACACTTGCCGTACTGCAGCGCGACCAGACGCTGCTCGATCAGATCGAGAAGATCGCGGAAGCCCGCTACCGCCTCGGGCAAGGCCATCAACAGGAAGTTCTCAAAGCGCAACTGCAGAAGACAAAGATACTGAACGAGCTCGCCCGCCATCACGAACTGATGGCCAGCCAGCAGGCTCAGATGACCAGGCTTCTGAACCGCCCTCCAGGCGGCGCGGATGTTGAAGTCGAAGACCTCACCGAAACGCCTTTGCACTACACGTCGGATGAGTTGCTCGCCAAAGTGCGTACGCAAAACCCGGACGTGGCCGGTGGGCAGGAGATGGTCCGGAAGCAAAGCCTCGGAGTAGAATTGGCGCGCAAAGACAGATACCCGGATTTCAACATTCAGTATCAGTGGCAGCACACGGCAGAGCAATTTCGCGATTACTACATGCTGACCTTCAGCGCGCGGCTGCCGATTTATCGCAAACGCAAGCTCGATCCGGAAATGACGCAGGCCGTGGAGGAACTCAATCAATCCCGCCGCGAGTACGAAAGCCAGGTCCAACAGGCTTACTTCGAGGTGCGCGATCAGTGCATCTCCGCCGAAACCGCATCCGGGATGCTCAAGATTTATCGGGACGGACTCATTCCCCAGGCGATGGCGACATTTCGCGCGGGCCTCGCCGCGTATCAGGCGGGTACGCAGGATTTCGAGTCGCTGCTTGCGTCGTTTCTCGATGTCCTTAATTTCGATGAAGAGTACTGGAAAACGCTGGCGGATCACGAGACGGCACTGGCCCGGATCGAGCAATTGACCGGCGTGACGATCCGTTAAGGAGATCATATGCGCAGCTACAAGGTTGCATTCTTCACAGCGCTGACCGCCGCGATAGTCCTCGGCGGCGCGGCTGGCTATCTCTTTTATCAAGCCAGGCCGCAGGCGGCCCAGAGGATAGCGACCGCCCTGACAAGCGGCACGACTCCCCCCGCATCTCCTGTGCCGGAGTCCGCACCATCTGCGCAGTCTTCTGAAGGAACCGACCCCAAACTCCTTCCCGTGCAATTGACGCCCCAGCGGATGCAGAGCATTGGGGTGAAAACCGGCGTTGTGGAATTCAAAGGACTGCACCAGGACATACGGGCAACCGGCAATGTTGAGGTCGACGAAACGCGACTCGCATGGGTTCAGGTGAGATTCTCCGGGTGGATCCAACAGGTGTTTGTGGATGCGATGTACAAGCCAGTCGAAAAGGGCCAGCGGTTATTCACCATTTACAGCCCTGAGATCTCGGCGACCGAGCAGGAGTATCTGCTGGCTCGCGAGAACCGCGACCTGCTCGGCCGGAGCACAGTGCCGGGAGTGGCTTCGGGATCGGATTCTTTGCTCAAGTCTGCCGCCGAGCGCCTGAAGCAATGGCAGATTCCGGATCGTGACATCGCGGCGCTCGACGCAGGGGGAAGCGTACCAAAGGAAATCGAGATCGATTCCCCGGTCAGTGGCGTGATTACCGAAAGAAACGCCTTCGCCACCGCGTATGTGCAACCGGGGACGAAGCTCTATACGATTGCCGATCTTTCCACCGTCTGGGTTTACGCCCAGGTGTTTCAGGACGATATCGGGAGAATCCGGATCGGCGATCCGGCCACGGTCACAACGGACGCGTGGCCGGGGCATTCATTTCCAGGCCGCGTCAGTTTCATCCAGCCGCAGGTTGACGAGGCAACTCGCACGCTCAAGGTGCGGATCGAAATTCCCAATCCGCCGCGAGCCTCCGGGCAGGAGCGACGGCTTTCGCCCGGCATGTTCGTCAATGTGAACCTTGACGCGCCACTGGGAAGGCAGCTGACCATACCCGCGGCAGGAGTCTTTCAGTCCGGAACGCGCAACATTGCGTTCGTCGACCGGGGCGGCGGATATTTCGAGCCGCGGGAGATCGAGACAGGCGACCGCGCCGGGGACGAACTGGTCGTCGTCAAAGGGCTCAAGGCCGGCGAGCACATCGTTACCTCCGCCAATTTCCTGATTGATTCCGAAAGTCAGCTCCAGGCCGCGATGGGCTCATTCGCTCCGCCACCACCGGGAGCGGGAGCGGCGGCGTCAATGAATACCGCCACGCAAATTTCCCTCGACTATTCTTCCGCCCCTTCACCGCCGCGGCCGGGAAGCAACGTCTTCCGCGTGAAGTTGACCGGCGCTGGAGGCATACCGGTCACCGGCGCGCAGGTGACCGTGACGTACTTCATGGCCGCGATGCCCGCGATGGGAATGGCGGCGATGCGGACCGTTGCCACGCTAAGCGACAAAGGGGGCGGCATGTATGAAGGACCCGGCCAGGTGCAAATGTCCGGCACGTGGCAAGTCACCGTGGTGGCTACCAAAGGCGGCCAAACGCTCGCGCAGAAGCAACTCGACGTCTCCACGGAGGGGAAGTGATCGCCCACTGGATCGACTGGTGCGCCCGCAATCGCTTCCTCGTGTTTACGGGAACACTTGGTCTGGTTCTGGCAGGGATCTGGGCGATCGGCCGGATTCCACTCGACGCGCTGCCCGACATCTCGGATGTTCAAGTGATCGTCCACACCCCATGGAATGGCGAGCCGCCCGACATCATCGAGGACCAGGTCACATACCCGATAGTGACCTCGCTGCTCGCCGCGCCACGGGTGAAAGGCATACGGGCGCAGACCATGTTTGGCGATTCGTACGTGTTCGTTGTGTTTGAAGACGGCACCGATCTCTACTGGGCGCGGTCGCGAGTGCTCGAGTACATGCAGCAGATCGAAGGACGTCTTCCCGCGAACGTTCACCCTGCGATCGGTCCGGATGCCACGGGCGCGGGGTGGGTCTACGAATACGCCATAGTGGATCACAACCATCGCTACAGCCTCGCGGATCTTCGGAGTCTCCAGGACTGGTTTCTCCGCTATCAGCTGGAATCCGTTCCCGGCGTCGCGGAAGTAGCGACCCTCGGCGGTTTCGTGCGCCAGTATCAGGTGCGGCTCGATCCGAACAAATTGCGGGCTTACGACATTCCGCTCTCGACGGTGATTGACCGGGTTCGGGACAGCACAAACGAAGTCGGCGGTCGCCTGATCGAGTTGGGAGGCGCCGAATACATGATCCGCGGCCTGGGCTATCTCAAATCGCTCAGCGATCTGGAGACGGTGCCGGTCGGAAACAAGAACGGCACACCGGTGCTGGTGCGCGATCTGGGGACCGTCGCGTTTGGGCCGGATATCCGGCAGGGAGTCGCGGAGTGGAATGGCACCGGCGAAACCGTCGCCGGTGTGGTGGTGATGCGGTATGGACTGAATGCGCTCAACGTGATCTCCGGTGTCAAGCGGAAGCTGCGCGACATTTCGGGATCGCTGCCGCCGGGCGTTGAAATTGTCACCGGCTACGATCGATCCGGTTTGATTCGCGATTCGATTGCCACGCTTCAGCGCGACCTGATCGAGGAAGCGATTATCGTCAGCCTCGTCATCATCGTTTTTCTGTTCCACTTCCGGTCCGCTTTCATCCCCATTCTGACGTTGCCCATCGCGGTGATTGCCGCGTTTCTTCCGATGTACTACCTGCACGTGAGCTCCAACATCATGTCGCTCGGGGGAATCGCGCTCGCGATCGGCGTTCTGGTCGATGCGGCCATTGTCATGGTGGAGAACGGCTACCGGCATCTTTCGGAAGCTCAGCAGGGGCCTGGCGGAGATGCCATTACATCTCGTGAGCGGACACGGATTCTGCTGAACGCGGCCAAACAAGTAGGGCCGGCAATATTTTTCTCGCTGCTCATCATTGTCGTGTCGTTCCTGCCGGTATTTTTGCTGGAGGCGCAGGAAGGGCGCATGTTCCGCCCGTTGGCGTGGACCAAGACTCTCGCGGTCGGCTTCTCCTCGATCCTGGCAATCACGCTCGTGCCGGTGTTGATGACGATCTTTATTCGTGGAAAGCTTCGGCCGGAATCGCGAAATCCGATTTCGCGTGTCACACAGGCGATTTATCTGCCCGTGCTGAAAATGTGCCTGCGGTTTCCGAAGACCACTCTGCTCCTGAATATCGTTTTCCTCCTTGTCACTCTCCCGCTGGCCACAAAACCGGGAAGTCGGTTCATGCCGCCGCTGTTCGAGGGCTCATCGCTCTATATGCCGACGGCTCTGCCTGGAATTTCCATCGGGCAGGCGTCCCAGCTCATGCAGGAGCAGGACAGGATCATCCGGTCCTTTCCCGAAGTCGAAAGCGTCTTCGGTTCGATCGGACGATCGGACAGCGCAACCGACAATGCGCCGCTCGACATGTATGACACGACCGTGATGCTGAAGCCGCGGGAACAATGGCCTGCTGGAATGACGCAGGAAAAGCTGATTTCCGCGATGGACCAGAAGTTGCACTTTCCGGGGCTTTCAAATACCTGGACCATGCCCATCGAGAACCGGCTGGACATGGAACTCACAGGCATCAAGACGCCTGTAGGCATTAAGATTCAGGGTCCGAATCTGGAGGGTATTCAGCAACTCGGCGGCCGGATGCAGCAAATCCTCGGCGCATTGCCGGAAATGCGGTCGATCTTCGCGGAACGTGTCGCCGAGGGCTTCTACATCAACATCGAAGTGAACCGCGCCGAAGCTGCCCGCTACGGCCTGACCGTCGGAGATGTACAGCGTGTAATTACGTCGGGCATCGGCGGTGACAACATTGCCGAAAACATTGAGGGGAGAGAACGCTATCCCATATCTGTCCGCTATGCCGCCGACTTCCGGGACAATCTCGATAAGCTTCGTCAGGTTCTCGTAGCCACTCCATCGAATGGGCAGGTGCCGGTGGGGGATCTCGCGAAGGTTTCGTTTTCGCGAGGGCCGTCGATGATCCGCGATGAGGATGCGGCCCTGACGGGATATGTCTATTTAGACCTCAACACCAAAGACTACGGCGGTTTCGTGGAACAGGCCGACAAGCTTCTTCGCGAGAAACTGGCGCTTCCCGCCGGCTACAGCTTCAAATGGTCGGGCGAGTACGAGTTCGAGCTGCGCGCCAAAGAACGGCTCAAGATCATTCTGCCTGTGGTTTTCTTCGTGATCTTCCTGTTGCTTTATATGGTTTTCCACTCCGCGGCGGAAGCGATGATGCTGATCTTTCCGACGATTTACGCGATGTCGGGAGGCTTGCTGTTGCAATGGTGGCTCGGATACGACTTCAGCGTCGCGGTTTGGGTCGGCTACATCGCGCTGTTCGGAATTGCAGTCGAGACCGGCGTCGTGATGGTCGTCTATCTGCATGAAGCGCTCGATCGCAGGCTTCTTGCGGGGTCAGTTACAAGCGCTGATATCCACAACGCGGCAATCGAAGGCGCTGTCCACCGGCTGCGGCCAAAACTCATGACTGTGTTCGCCGTTCTCGCCAGCCTGGCGCCGATACTTTGGGAATCAGGCGTCGGTTCGGATGTCATGAAACCAATTGCGGCGCCGATTGTGGGAGGGATGATCACTTCCACCATTCACGTCCTGATTCTCGTGCCCGTGTTTTTTGTGTTGATGAAGAACCACTCATTGCGGCACGGCACCCTGCGAAGCTCCCGACAGACCAATGAAGAGGGTTAATTAAACGAATGAAAGGGAGACGCAACGGAAAGAAGTTATTCGTATACGGCGGAATGATGGCGTGCGTGAAGTCAGGCCAGAAGTACGTACTGGTGAGCAATGGCAAGGTATTTCAGATTGCCAATCAGAACTTCGCGGGCACCTTCCTGCCGCTCCATTCGAGATAAGACTGGAATTCATTCTGTCCGGACATGCCCGGCAAACTGCTGAAGATAAGCGCGCAGTTCATCGCGGACGCGCCGGAAGGTGGCGAGTCGTTCTTCATCGGAGGCGCCACGGGCCGCCGGATCATCAAAGCTCTGATGTCGCCTTTCCGCCTTCCCGAAGAAGACAGGACAGGTTTCGCGGGCATGGTCACAAACCGTGATGACGTAATCGAAATGCCGGCCATCGAATTCCTCCACGTTTTTGGAGCGCTGGCCGGAAATATCAATGTCCAGTTCGTCCATGACTGCAATCGCTTCCGGACGCACGAGGCTGGCCTTCGTGCCCGCGCTTTCAACGGCGAAATGCGCGCCCGCATCATGGCGAAGCAGCCCTTCTGCCATCTGGCTGCGCGCTGAATTGCCCGTGCAGAGGATCAATACCCGTTTCTTGTCGCTCATAAAACTACCTCTCCGAGTGGGACACTACGACCGCGGCCGCATCCCTGGAAAGCGACGGCACGAGCCAGCGGAACAGCAGCGTTGCCGCCGCCGCTCCTGCCAGTTGGGCCGCGATGAAGCCCGGCGCATCCGCCGGCCTGATACCGGCGAACGTATCGCTTGCCGAGCGGGCGAGCGTCACGGCCGGATTGGCAAACGAGGTTGAGGAGGTAAACCAGTAGGCCCCGGTGATATAAGCGCCGACAGCAAACGGCACGGCAGACGAGCGCAGCCGCGCGCAACCCCAGATGACGCAGAGCAGCCCGAAGGTCGCGACGAATTCGCTAAAGAGTTGTGCGCCACCCGCCCTCGCATGGCGCGAGGCACTGAATATTGGCTCACCAAACATGAGATGCGCCGCTGCGACACCGGCGAAAGCGCCGACTACCTGCGCCGCCACATATGCCGGAACCTCGCGCCACGGCAGACCGCCTTGCGACGCGTCGGCGAGCGTCACAGCGGGGTTGAAGTGTGCCCCCGAGATCGGCCCGAAGGTGAGTATGAGAGCAATGAGCATGGCACCGGTTGCCAGTGTGTTGGCCAGCAGCGCGATTGCAACGTTTCCGCCGCTAAGGCGGTCGCCCATAATACCGGACCCCACCACAGCGGCCAGCAAAAGGCCTGTGCCAACCATCTCGGCGATCATACGCCGCGCCAGCGTCATTGATGCCTCAGCTCCGCCCTATACTGTCGATTTCCCGCACCAGCGTCGCCAGTGGCAAGCTCGCATACCGTAAAAACAAAGTGCGTCCGCAGCTCATCTGGCCGCCCGAACTCATCCCAACTCTTGCTGGGCAGTTCCCCAGTCGGCATACCGGCTCCGACAAGCTGATGGAGGGCTTGAGAGTTGATATGGCCAGCCGGATGGCTGCCCGCGCTGAAACCCGTAAAATTCGGTGAGCCCCTCCGGTTCATGATCGCTTCGGCCATGACAGATCGGGCGGCATTTCCGGTGCACAGGAAAAGAACGTTGAAGTGTCGCGGTGTCATACGGTCCCCGTTTTCGATTTACTCGCTGGAGAGGCGTTGCCACGCTAAGCGCAGCAGCCTGGAGCGCAACAGCTCGCGGGTTTTGTGGCGCGAATGAAGGCGCTCACAAATTTGCCTTCAACCTGCGGCGCTATCGCATCCACATCGACGCCCTGACCGCGCAGGAAAGTTCGCGCATCTTCGATGTTGTAGATCCGCGTGGGCTCAATCTCGATGTCCTGAAAGCCGGCGGTTGCCAGTTTCCCGGCATATTCGTCATCGCCGAGCGCTCCGGCGATACAACCGACCCACAGCAGCATGTTCCTGCGCACCTCCAGTGGCACGTCTCCACGTGTCACAACATCGGAGACTGCGAAGCGCCCACCTGGTTTCAAGACGCGGAACGCCTCGCGCAGCACGCGATCTTTGTCGCAGGAGAGATTGATAACGCAGTTACTGATAATCACGTCCACCGTGTTATCCGGAAGCGGAATATGCTCGATTTCGCCTTTGAGGAATTCGACATTCTCCACGCCCGCTTTGCGTTGGTTTTCTCGCGCCAGCCCCAGCATCTCATCCGTCATATCGAGACCGTAAGCCTTGCCGGTTGGGCCGACACGCTGCGCGGAAAGCAGCACATCAATGCCGCCTCCGGAGCCGAGATCGAGCACAGTTTCCCCTGGATTGAGCTGGGCGAGTGCCGTCGGGTTCCCACAGCCGAGCGAAGCGAGGACCGCTTCCTCTGGCAATCCGCCGGTCTGCATGGCGTCGTAAAGATTGGATGTAATCGGGTCGCAGCAGCCATCGAGCGCCGCGGATGCCCCGCAGCACGAGCTGCCGCCCTCTTTGACACGCAGCGCCGCCTTTCCGTACTTCTCTTTTACGACTTCTTTTAGTTCCATCACGTTCCTCATTTGCACAGGCGCACAATCGCTTGCGGCTCTATAGCTTTGTTCCGTGTGCAGCATTCGGCATATAGAAAGCCAAGCAACTCCTGCAGGGCTTCCGAATTGGCTGAATACCAAAGATAGGTACCTTCGCGCCTGAACTTGACCAGTCCCTCATTTTTCAGCTTGTCCAGATGATGCGAAAGGGTCGAGGCTGGAATGCCGAGCTCGTTCCCGATGTCGCTCACAACCATGCCGTCCGGGTGGGCTGACAGCAGCACGCGCATGATGCGCAGCCGCGGCCCGGTTCCCATTGCGGAAAACATATCCGCGAAACGCGTAATTGCTGCCTCGGTTGGTTTAGGCGCCATGAAACGATTATTCTATAATAATAGAAATATAGAATCAACCCGCTGACGTCCGATTGTCTCTCACCACCGGCATTTGAAGGAACTTCGAGGGTAAGGGCGCCGACATCAAAGG
>DATAZF010000171.1:0-12862 GCA_036272235.1 Bryobacteraceae bacterium
CAGGGGACCGCCAGCGGCGGGCGCTCTCCCTTAAAGCTGTACTTTGATAAACAGTCCGGCCTGCTGGTGCGGCAGGTGCGCTATGCCGATACGCTTATCGGGCGCGTACCGATACAGGTGGACTACAGTGACTACCGGGATGTTGCCCGAGCTGGGGTCAAGCTGCCGTTTCACGTTATTACGACATGGACGGACGGACGGTCAGACGTACTGCTGACTTCGGCGGAAACGAATGTGGCGATTGACACTGCGAAGTTCAATCAGCCACCCCCGTCTGTGCCACCCAAACGATAGTCAGCTTCGCAATGTCTCGATCGAATCGCTGTTCCGTGATTCGGACTACCTGCACTTTGATTTTGGGCGTGGCGATCGGTTGGCCGGTATTGGCCCAGCCGCATCCCGATTTTTCCGGGGACTGGAGGCTGGATAAGTCGCAAACGCCTGGAGCGGTGCCCTGGGGACAGACGTGCGCCGAGGAAGTGGTCATCACACAGACTGCGAGCGGATTGACGCTGACCATCAAAACCAATTCGTATCATTTCAGTCGCAACGGTCGTCTTCATTCAATCCCGGATCGCAGCATGGGCGGCCTGCCGAACTTCGTAAGGAAAACGGAAACCGTGGCCAACTGGCGTGGCCGCAGCCTTTTAATCAAGGTCACTGAGCTCTCAGAGCAAACCAATGCCGAGGCTGGGAAGGTAGCCATCCATCCCGGTATCACAGACGTTCATACGTTGACACTGTTCGATGACGGCCGCCGGTTGACCGACGAACGCACGGGCTGCCGGGCGGAAGCACCGACGAGGCTGCACGGTCGTCCATACCAACAATCCGACGACTTCGCATACCGACATCAGACGGCCGTCTTCATCAGGCACTGATAAAAGGTCTGGCTCCCTCGGCCTCGTTGCGTGAGTTTGCCCTGAAAGTCATGCGCGACCAGGCGCCCGACCTCATTCATATGAATCCCGGCGCCTGCGACCACAATGGATGGCCGATCGTCCGCACACTCATGCGATTTACCCTCGAAGCCGGAAAGGTATCCGGCTTGCAGGCAGTCGAACCGGGTCCGCGCTTATTTCAAGAGGTCCAGTACATCCTGCGGCACCGTGTTATCGCTGGGCTTGTCCCATCCCTTTTCGAACCACTTCTCCCAGTTCTCTGCCCAGGGACGGCCATAGTAATCGATGAAATCGGGATCCCTCTTCGTAAGCTGGACCGGGCGGCCATCGACGTTCTTGATGTTCGACAGGCATTCGATGAACGTATAGCGCGCGTCCGCGTCGCCGGCGTCGGCGCGGCGCAGGAAGCGGTCGCGCACGCGCAACGGCTGGACGAAGGCCTCGGGGTCGTACCACACCGCCTCGTGGTCGATGCCGATGAAGTGATGGTCCGCGTCATAGAGAGGCTTGTAAGTCTCCACCGTCTCGAGCTTGTTCGAGAACTCGAAGAGGGTGTGCTGGCTCCAGCCCTGCACATTGGCGGTCCAGGAGGTCAGGGTTTCGCCGTCCCAGAAGCCGACTGTCTCGCCATACCACTGAGGAACCTTCTGCACGTGCTGGCGGCCGATCAAGACCTCGCGCAGGAAGTTGTCGGCGATGCCGGAAAGGAACTCGACTCGCGTGGGCGTGATGGTGAGCTCGAAGTTGGAGCCGCGCGAGGGCGCTGCCCACCAGCGGAGGAAGCCTTCCGGCAGGCAGAAAGATGCGTTCCACTGCTTGGAATTATTCACCGTCTCGTGATAGATCATCTGGACATAGCGCTTCTGATACTCGGGGGTGAGCAGTGAGACAATGGTCGAGGCCTGATTGATCCCGCCCCATTGCCAGCGTTCGCCGCGGCCCGGTCCTCCAGCGGCGCGGTCGGGGCCGGTGAAGCCGGGCGAGTCCGTGCCCACCGGATCGCGGATATAGAATCCGTCCCAATCGGGAGTCGTGGCTTTGGTGTAGACAGTCGGGCCGCCATGGGCCCTGGCCTGCGCCTGAAGAGCCTCATACTGCTCTTTCGCGGTCTTGTAAGGATAAGGGCTGACGATCCGGTCGCGCGGGTAATCGATTCTGCAGTCGCCCCACGAGGCGGAGGTCGGTGGATTGGCGCCAATCCGTCCGCTCTCCCAGATTGCCTCGACCATCTCACGAGGAGTGTTGCAGCGATAGTAGCGGGGGTCCGACCACGAGGCTTTGTCCTTGTAGAAGTTTTTGGATGTGAAGAGATCCGTTGCCAGTGGTTTGACACCGGCACGAGGCGGCTCCGAGACGGGCATGGGAGGGCGGCGCACGGGGGGCGGTCCCTGCCTTGGCGGAGGAGCTTCAGGATTGCCGCGACCCGCCGGCCGGACTGCTGCAGGCGGTGGCTCCGGCTGGCCCGTCAGGACCGGGTTGTTCCCCTGAGCGGAAGCTGGCGCCGTCTGCGCAATCAACTGCAAGGCACCGATCAGGACCGCGCCGCAGATTCCCGTTGTTCTTGCAATGCTGCAAAACGCTGCACTACTTTTCATAAAATCTCAAACTCTCTCGCTAGATAGTTTATCGACAGTCTCGGCGCTCAACGTCCCGATCGGACATCCAAAGCACAGATTGTATCCGTTGTTACCGGCGATCTCGAAAGCTCTGAGTCCGTCGCCGGTATCGGACCGTTCCCTGTTTATAGGAACGGCGTGTATCGGAACGGCGCGGCCGAGGAAGTCAGGCGTCCCACGCGGCCCACTCGTGGCGTGAGCGGTTTGGTTATGGATCTTGAAGCTCAGCCGCGCCTCGCCAAAGGAATTTACCGGACCAACCTGCCGACCCGCTAACCTGAATTCATGGCAACTCTTGGCTTGATCGAATACGAAGCCGCGGCCCCTGAAATCCGCGCCGTTTACGACGACATCATGACCACGCGCAAGACCGACTGGATCAACAATTTCTGGAAGGCGATCGCGCACGACCTTGCGACACTTCGCCGCACGTGGGCGAGCATCAAGGAGATCATGAAGCCCGGCGCGCTCGATTCGCTCACCAAAGAAATGATCTACGTCGCCGTGAGCGCTACGAACCAGTGCGGATACTGCATTGCCTCCCACACCGCCGCCGCGCGCAAGGCCGGCATGACGGACGAGATGTTCGCCGAACTCATCGCCGTCGTCGGCATGGCCAATGAAACGAATCGCCTCGCGAGCGGATACCAGGTCGAAATCGACGAGAAGTTTCTGACTCACTGATGTTCGAACGCGTGCTGGCGATGGTCCGCAGGGTCCCGAAAGGCAAGGTCGCGACATATGGCGACGTGGCGGCGGCGGCAGGGTATCCTGGCGCGGCACGGCAGGTCGTCTGGGCGCTGCGCTCGGGAGGCAAGGCCGTCCCATGGCATCGCGTCCTCGGTGCGAAGGGCCGCATTCTTCTGCCGGGCGAAAACGGGCTCGAACAGCGGCTGCGCCTGCGCTCGGAGGGCGTGGTGATCGCGGGCGACCGCGTCGATCTGGCTCGATACGGCCACGTGTTCCCGCGCGCACGGGTAAAATCGAAGCTTGGAAAATCGTGAATTCGCGCGGATCCTTTCCGAGACTGCCGACCTGATGGAGATCGCGGGCGAGGACGGTTTTCGCATCCGCAGTTATCGCAATGGCGCGTCGGCCATCGAGGGTTATCCGGAGCGCATCGCCGACATACTCGGCAACCCGGAACGCAAGATCACCGACGTGCCCGGTATCGGCAAGGGCCTCGCGACGGTGCTGCAGCAGATCAATAGCGCGGGGACTTTCGACAAACGCGACGAGCTGCTGAAAAAATTCCCCCCGGCCTCGCTCGAATTTCTCAAGATTCAGGGACTCGGCCCCAAAAGCATCGCGGTGCTGTTCGCGCACTTCCAGCTCACGACGATGGACCAGCTCGAACAACTCTGCCGCGAGCAGAAACTGCGCGATCTGCCGCGTATGGGCGCGAAGCTCGAGGAGAAAGTTCTGCGCAGCATTGAGCAGTACAAGCTGCGGACCGGCCGCTTCCTGCTGAGCTTCGCCGACACGACGGCGCGCGAGTTAACTGCATATCTTTCGGATCTCGATGGCATCGAAGCCATCACACCGGCCGGCAGTCTGCGCCGGGGGCGCGAAACGATCGGCGATCTCGATCTGCTCGTGACAGGACCCAACGCCGCGGCTGCGCTCGATCGTGTGGCTGGACATCCGAAAGTGCAGGAAGTTCTCGGGCGTGGCGTCAACAAGACGAGCGTCAGGTTCGGGCGCGAAGGGCTGCAGGTCGACGTGCGTGCGCTGGAGCACGCCAGCTTCGGCGCGGCCATGCAATACTTCACCGGCAGCAAGGAGCATAACGTCGCGCTGCGCCAGCGGGCGATCCGGATGGGATTCAAGCTGAGCGAGTACGGACTCTTCCGCGCCGACGACGAATCGCGCGTTGCAGGCGCAAGCGAGGAAGAAGTCTACGGCGCGCTGGGGCTCGACTGGATCCCGCCCGAACTTCGCGAGAATCAGGACGAGATCGAACTTGCGGAGGCGCACGCACTTCCGAAACTGGTCGAGCGGAAGAACATCCGCGGCGATCTGCATATGCACACAACGGCGACGGACGGGCGAGCCACCCTGGAGGAGATGGCCGAAGCCGCGCGCGCACTCGGCTACGAATACATCGCGATCACCGATCACTCGAAGGCAATCGCGATGGCGTTCGGCCTCGACGAAGCGAAGGTCGTCGAGTTCGCGAAGACTGTGCGGAAGATCAACGAGTCCGGCAATCTCGGCATCCGGATTCTTTCCGGCCTCGAGTGCGACATCATGAAGGACGGTGAGATGGATATCGCCTGGGATGCGCTGGCCGAGCTCGACATCGTGATCGGCAGCGTCCACAGCCATATGGGTCTGGAGCCGGACGCGATGACCGACCGCATGCTGCGCGCGCTCGAATGCCCGCACCTCAAAGCGATCGGGCATCCGACCGGGCGTCTGCTTCTGCATCGCGATCCCTTCGTTTTTGATTTTGATCGCGTCGTTTCGGAAGCGGTCAAGCGCGGCGTCTGGCTTGAAATCAACTCGAGCCCCGAGCGCCTCGATCTCAACGCCAGCCACGTGCGGGCGGCGAAAGCCAAAGGGGCGAAGTTCATTGTGTCGACGGACGCGCACCATCCGAATCATTTGCTGAATATGCGCTATGGAATTCTGACCGCGCGGCGAGGGGGTCTCGCGGCGGAAGATATAGTAAACACATACCCGCCGGAACAATTTGTTCAGGTGCTCGGTACATCCCGGAGGTAGTTCAGGGGGCTTATGGGAAGACTGACACGAACACTGGTAGTGCTCCTTGCCGTGGCGGCAATGGCTTTTGGGGCGGCTGAATCGGACTTTCACATCCCGTTCGAGAAATACAAACTGCAGAACGGCATGCGGGTCGTCCTTTCGCGCGATACCGCGGTGCCGGTAATCGCTCTCTACGTGATCTATGACGTGGGCGCGCGCTCCGAAGAGAAAGGGCGCACGGGCTTTGCGCACCTGTTCGAGCACATGATGTTCGAAGGCTCGGCCAACATCAAGAAGGGCGAACACTTCAAATACGTGCAGGCGAACGGCGGCGTGATGAACGGGTCCACGCACCCCGATTACACCGACTACTTCGAGACGATGCCCTCCAACAAGCTTTCGCTGGCACTGTGGCTCGAATCGGACCGCATGCGCAGCCTCGCGATCACGCCTGAGAACCTCAAGAACCAGCAGGAAGCGGTGAAGCAGGAGCGCCGCCTGAGCTTCGACAACCAGCCCTACAGCACTGCCATTGTCGACAACTGGCCGAAGCTCACCTTCGGGAACTTCCAGAGCTCGCACTCCCTGATCGGCTCGTTCGAGGATCTCGAAGCCGCGAGTGTGGATGATGTCGCGAAATTCTTCAAGACGTACTACGCGCCCAACAATGCAGTCGTGGTTATCGCGGGCGACTTCGAAATCGGCGATGCGAAGAAGCTCGTCCAGCAGTATTTCGGCAACATCCCCGCGCAACCGCCGCCGCAGCGTCCGGACATGACGGAGCCTGTGAGAGCGGAAGGCAAAATGGAAACCGTCAGCGACCAGCACGCGCGGGTGCCTGGAGTCATCGTGGGCTGGCCGGCGCCGAAGAAGCACTCCGCGGAATGGTATGCGCTGGGGATGCTAGACGCGGTCCTGACGGGCGGTCAGAGCTGCCGCCTGCAACTCGACCTCGTGAAAGGGCGTCAGTCGGTGCTGCAGTATCAGGCCAATCCTGGATGGCCCTTTGCGAGCTTCAACGACTTCAAAGATCCGGGTGATTATGCGGCCTTCCTGCTCTACAAGCCCAACTACCGTCCAGAGCAGATCGTCGATCAGTTGCAGCAGGAGATCGACAAGATCGGGACGGCGGGTGTTCCCGATGCGGAACTGGCCCGGGTGAAAGCTCTGCTCCGCTATTCCAAAGTTACAAGCCTGCAGAGCTCGCTGGGGCGCGCGCAACTGCTGGGCCAATACGAACTGCTCGACGGCAAGCCGGAAATGGTGGACTCGGATTTCACCAATCTGTTCGCCGTTACCGGCTCGCAGATCCAGGCGGTGGCGAAGAAATATCTGACGGCTGCGCGCCGCGATGTTCTGGTGATTCAACCCGCGCCGCCGTCGCAAGCGCCGGCCGGCGCGAAAGAAGGTGGCAAATGAACTACCGGTCATTGTCGTATCTGCTTTTAGCCGCGGCGCTTCCGCTCGCGGCCCAGACTGTCGATCTCACGAAGCCTCCGGTATCGAAGGACCCGCGGCCTTACAAACTGCCACCTGTTTCCGAGAGCAAGCTGCCGAACGGGCTCACTATCCTGCTGGCGGAAGATAACCGGTTCCCGCTTGTCACAAGCAGGTTGGTCTTTCTGGCCGGCAACAAGCGCGACCCGAAGGAGATCCCCGGACTGGCGGCCAGCGTCGCCACGATGCTGATGCAAGGGACTTCCTCCCACGACTATCAGCAGATCGCCGAAGATCTCGATAGTCTCGGCGGCGTGATGGCGGCCACAACGGGCGCCGACTCACTCAACATCGAAGCGAGCGTCCTCTCGGAGAATTTCGACAGGATGCTGGCGCTGGTATCGGACGTCGCGCGCAACGCGATCTTTCCGGCCCCCGAACTGGACCTCCACAAACAGAACCGTAAACAAACGCTCATGGCGCAGCACGCCCAGCCGGCGTTCCTCGCGAATGAGGAATACCGGAAAGTGCTGTTCGGCGATACGCCGTACGGCCACGTGGGGCCAACAGCGGAGTCGATCGACAAGCTCGATCGCAAGGCGCTGGAGGATTTCCGCGATACCTATCTGGTTCCGAACAACGCTTATCTCATCCTCGTGGGCAAGCTTCCGGCGCGCGCCCAACTGATGAAGACGATCACGGCGCAGTTCGGCTCGTGGGAGCAGAAGAAGGTGCCGGCTTATGTGGCGCCGAAGGTCCCCGAATCGAAACGCGAACTCGTGCTCGTGGACCGCCCCGGTTCCGTCCAGGCCGACATGCGCCTGGGCAAGATCGGCGCGACATACAACGACGCCGACTACTTTCCGGAAAATGTCGGATCCACGATCGAAGGCGGCGGACCGAACTCGCGCCT
Organism: Bryobacteraceae bacterium; assembly: GCA_036272235.1. Lineage (GTDB taxonomy): Bacteria > Acidobacteriota > Terriglobia > Bryobacterales > Bryobacteraceae > BOG-234. The sequence continues at coordinate 7,578 of DATAZF010000171.1, forward strand.
GTTCCTCGACATTCGCGAGAAGCGTGGATTCGCGTACGACGTGCATACCGAAGTCGCCGCGCTGGCCGATGCGGGTACTTTCTCCACGGTGACGCAGGTGCGCAACGAAGTTGTCGGGGAGGCGCTGCAGGGAATCCTCGATCATCTGGACCGCATGGCGAAGGAGCCGGTCGAGCGGCAGGAATTGAGTGAAGCAAAGAGCTATTCAAACGGTGTGTTCCTCCTGAGCATGGAGCCGCAGCGCGGCCTTGCCGACAGGCTCGTCCAGATGAAGGTCATGAACCAGCCGAAAAACTACCTCGAAACGTATACAACGAAAATCAATTCGGTCGAGCCGGATCAGATCGAATCCGCCGCGAAGAAGTACATGGCCACCGACAACGACGCGATCGTCGTGGTCGGCGACGCAGCGGCGATCGAAAAGCCGCTCGAGAAGTTCGGCACCGTGCGCGTCGTGAAACCAGCGCAGTAAAGCGGCCCAAATGAAAATCACAAAATCCAAAGAAACCTACGCTTGCAGCCTGTTCCGCGTCACGGAAGACGAAGCTGTCGACAAGACAGGCTGGAAAATGAAGCGCAGCGTCGTCCGCCATATGGGCTCGGCCGTGATGATGGCTGTCGACGACAAAAACCGCGTGATGCTTGTCCGGCAGTACAGGCTGCCGGCGAATCAATACCTCTGGGAACTTCCGGCAGGGAAGATCGACAAAGGTGAAACCGCGATACAAGCGGCGCGGCGCGAACTGATCGAAGAGACCGGTCTGCGCGCGAAGAAGTGGAAGAAGCTGACTTCGTTCTTTCCCAGCCCCGGGTACGTCGAAGAGAAGATGACCATCTTCCTCGCAACCGATCTGACACAGGGCGAGTCGCAGCCGATGGAAGACGAGCGGATCGAGACGCGCTGGTTTACAAAAAAGGAATTGCGCAAGCTGATTGAGTCAAACAAGATCCTCGACGCCAAGACGATGATTGCGTTTCTGCACTGGGCCCGGCTCTAGCAGCTGCGGGATTGCCAGTCCCGCGCAGGATGCCATCCTGCCCCACAAAAAAAGAAAGGGCAGGCGCCAAGCCTGCCCTTCGTCGACGTGCCAACTACCGTTACTGCTACTTCTTCTTTTTTGCGGCCGCCTTCTTTGGAGCGGCTTTCTTTACTGCCTTCTTTGCGACCGCTTTCTTTGGGGCGGCTTTCTTTACTGCCTTCTTTGTAGCCATTGTTTGTGATTCTCCCGTGTTCACATTATGAAACGAAAACGGAAAAGTTACACCATAAAAGTTGAAAAATGTTTTGGACTGTGGATCACGCTCCGCCGGGCTCGCAATGGTACAACAGGGAATCTGTGAAGAAAATCCAACTCATTACGGACGGCGCGTGCCTCGGAAATCCTGGTCCTGGAGGCTGGGCCGCGGTCCTTCGCTACGGCGCGAACAAGAAAGAAGTCTACGGCTGCGAAGCGCATACGACGAACAACCGCATGGAGCTCACAGCCGCTATTCAAGGGCTCCGCACGCTCAAAGAGCAATGCGAAGTGGAAGTCATCACCGACTCCGAATATCTGAAGAACGGCATCACGCAATGGATAGCGGGCTGGAAAAAACGCAACTGGATGACCTCACAAAAAAAGCCTGTAGTGAACCGCGATCTCTGGGAAGAACTCGACGAACAAGTCGACCGGCACCGCATGACATGGTCGTGGACCAAAGGCCATGCATCGCACGTGGACAACAACAGGGCCGATGAACTGGCCTCGCTGGCGGCGCGCGAACAGCGCTGCTCGAGCTGAAGAAGCTTTACTCCAGCTCGAAATCGGCTGTTCGCAAAATCTGTTTGCCCGTCGAGTCAACGGCCTGGAGCTCGACGGTGTACTGGCCGGGCCCCACGTTATCGAGCGGAATTTTTTCCGCCAGAGGAACCATCGGGTTGTCGGTCTTCTCCGGAAGCTCGAGGCGCATGAGCCCGGTGGATAATTTCTGCTCTTTGGTCTTGCGATCGAGAACGCGGATCTGAATGCCGACCGCCGGTTTTTCCTTCACCTCCGGGTTCATCAGCAGCGGCTCATAGACTTCGGCGTAAAAGAGCGTCGGCCCGTTCTTCTTAAACCGGCTGGAACCGGACGGGACCACCTGCACGCCCTGCGAGACGAGCGGCACGCGATCCTCGATGAGTGAAGCATCGAGACCGGCGGCGAGATCGGTCTGCGGGTGAAATTCCTTGCTGAGCGCGATGCCGCTCAGACCGAACTCAGTGCTCGCCCAGGGATCGATGCTGAGGGGCGTTTCGATTTTTCCAAAGCTCGCGCCGCCCGCGCTGAAGACAACCTTGAGGTTGTAAGTGCCAGATGCCACCTCGAATTCGTTTTCGTAATGGAACGGCTCCTGCTCGAATGCCTCGACCTGCTTCTTGTCTTCGAGCTCGCGTTTCAGTGTGTCGCTGAAGCGGGCGCCGATGGAGCCATCGGGTTTGTACGCGATGCCGAGGATGTTCATTTCGGCGCGGAACTTTCCTTTCTGCTTCTCGAACTTCAGGACGTTGCCGGGAATCTCCATCGCGACGTTCACGCGCGCCACGTTGGCAGACGTGTAGAAGTAAGGAAGCAGCATCGACGCGGCAACGGTTCCGGCCTGCGCGGCGGCAGCGCGGGTCTCAAGCGTCTTTTCGATCGGATTGCCGGCCAGCAGGTCGCGCTGCTTTGCGTTGCAGTAACCGGAGCGCGCGCGCACATTGCCACTCTGATCCACTTTGACCTTGAGTGCGTGGCAACTACCCTCGTCCGATTCAGGCGGCGTGTAGCCGAGGACGTAATACTCATCCATTTCGCGGCCGATCTTTCCAAGGCCGGCGAAGAGGTCGTTGGTATTGCTGATGACGAAGCCGCCGGTGCCGTCGGCCAGCATGTGCATGACGTTCTGGTTATCCGTCGGGCTCTCGGGCATTTTCGGAATCATGATGTTGCGCGCCTGACTGTTGGGTCCGAGCGGGTTCATGCCGCCGTTGAAAGGACCGCGGCCGTTGAGGCCCGGGTTGGCGGTTTGTCCGGGAGCGCCGCGTCCCGCACCTGGATTTGCGCCTCGGCCGGGACTCGGCGCCGCGCCGCGGCCTCCGCCTGCTGCCGCGCCACCACTCGGCGCTCCGCCACCGCCACGCCCTCCTCCACCTCCGGCGGCAGTTCCGCCACCTGCTCCACCACGCTGGAAGAAGGACATGCCCGTACTCGATGTAAGCGATGCGGGGGTGAGGAACGCTCCAAACGGAAGCGATCGATTCGTGCGAGCGGGCGAATCAAGAAGCGCGAGCGGCGCTCCGGATACAAGGCCGCGCACGTCGATCGGATAGATGGCGACGTTCGACCGGTTGCACATGTCGATGGTCGCCGTGATCTCCGCTATGCGTTCCGAGTTCAAGGGGAAGCCGGTCGTGAAAAGAATCAGGGTCTTGCGGCCGGGAACCGTGCTTAAATTGCGCGCGAGGCTGCGCAGCGCGAGAAGCATGTCGCGCGCGCCGAAATCGGCGGCGGCTTTGGCGAGCTGACCTCCGGCGGGATCCGCATTGGAAGAAACGGACGCGAGCTTCTCACCTTTCACGATGCGCTTGAGCCGCTCGGCGTCGTCGGTGAAATTCTGCGCGATCTGGAGGGCGCCGCCGAAGTTGATGACGGACATCATGCGGTTGGGTCCGGCGGTGGTGTCGATAAACTTCGCAGCGGCCTGGCGGGCCTGTGCCTGCGCGCCGAAATTCATCGTCGAATTGTCGAAGAACAGGACGATGTAGCGGCGCTGCGAATTGGCAGGCGAGGCGGGATCGGACTGGAACGCGAAGGTCCTGACCTGCTGTTCCTTGTTGTCTTCGTAGACCTTGAAGTCTTTCGCGGTGAGGTTGCGGAGGTAGTTGCCCTTCTTATCCGTTACGACCGTGTCGACGAGGACGACGCGAGTCTCGGCGCGGATGACGGCGCCGGAGTCCGGGACGGCATCGGGTTTTGATTGTTGCGGGGCGGGCGCCTGGGCGAAGCAGAGGATGCCGGTAAAGAGAATGCCGATATAAAGGCGCCGGCGGCAAGACCGCCAGCGGTACAGGATTAAGGAATGGTTTGTCACTATGGAATCTCCACAATGCTGTTCTGAGCGGACATCGTATTGCCTTCGGAATCGCGGACTACGAGCCGGACCACGTAGCTCCCCGACGCCACATCGAAACTGGTTTTGACGGTGATGCCGGAATCCGGCATGGTTTCGAGAGTCCGGTCTCTCAACTTCATTTCGAGGATCTTCTGGTTGCCGACGACGTAGTTGCCGTTGCGATCAAACATGCCGCCGACGATGGTCAGCGTATTGTTGTTCCGGTCATTCGCCTTGCTGTAGCGCAGGTGTTTGGCGTCGATGCGGGCGAGGATCGAAACACGCGCTTTGAACTGCTCCGTCTTGAAGAACTGCGTGTGCAGCTCGATCGGAAGCTCACGGATTTCATCGCGCGAAAAGAATGCTTCCTCGATTTCCTGCTTCGCCTGTTCCGCGGGATCGGTGGCATGGCGCTGCACAAAGTAGCCGCGGCGGCCCTGCAACTGGAGACCGGGGCCCAGAGTCTTTGCGGCGTCTTTGGTCAGCGTCACTTTCAGACCGTGATAGCTGCCGTCATACTTCAGATCCTGCGGGGAGAAGCCGAGGATGTAAATGAATTCGGGCTGGGCGGCGATGCGCTTGAGTCCTTCGAGGAGATCGTTGGTGCCGTGAGCAAAGGCGCCGCCGGTGGCCGCGGAGAGCTCGGCCATTACGTCTTCGTTGGCGGTGGCGTTCGCAATGGCCATTTGCGACTTGAGGACGCTGGCGACCTGCGTGCCCTGGGGAGTGCTGGCGTCTCCGCCCGGAACGATGACGTAGACGCCGCGCGCGTCAAGGGCGTTGATGACGACGTTGGCGCGGATGGCGCGGTCCATCAATTCCGTTTCGTCGGGGCGATGGTCCGTCGTCAGATAGAAGCCAGGTGAGAGGAGAACGATGGTGCGGCTGCCGGGGAGCAGGGCCATGCGTCGCACCAGGACTTTCAGGGTATCGAGCGAGAGGCGCGTATCGTGATCGCCTATGCCAAGCGCGCTCAACGACGTGGCACGCACGATGGGGTCGGCGAGTTGCCGGGCCTGCGCGGCCGACGTACCCTGAGGCGGAGGATTGCACGCCAGGTACTCCGCGGTGGCGGCCAGCAGTGCGTTGGGGTCGTTCTTGTTTACGATCAGGTCGGCCTGATAGTAGCCGATGTCGGGACAATCGAGGGCGCTCGAAAGGCGGATCGGCGC
>DATAZF010000172.1:0-3777 GCA_036272235.1 Bryobacteraceae bacterium
CAGCGGCGATCCACCTTCGCATTTCGTAGAAGCCGTTGAGGCCAGGCGGGTTGGTGTAGATCGGCGCGGAGGGTGTGTCAGTGCCGAACAGGAGCCGTGCATGGTTCCGTGCGAGATATCCGGTCACGGCATCTCCGGAAGCGCCCACGCGTTCATACAGGTCCGGGGGCGGGTCGCCAAGCTCTTTGCGGAACCAACTCCCTTCCGGCGAGCGATACCACGCGAGCAACGGTGGCGGATAAACGCGGGAGAGCAACGGGTCCGCAAAGAATTGGTCGTCGAGCTCCGCGCCCAGACCGCGAATCACCTGCGCCGTCGGCTGGTAGCCTATGCCGCGCTTCACAATCTCCCGCAGGATCGGCTCAACACTTTTGTCGAGAACCGTGGCCGTCGACCGGTGCCCGTTCCACATGCCATGGGCAATGACGTCGACTCCGGCCTGGAGGGCGAACTCCTGCGCCTCCTTCGAATTTGCGTGCAGAAACACGGGCATCCCACGGGCATGCGCGGCGGCAACTACGGCCCGCATCATCTCGACGGTGGGAACCGGCAAGCGTCCCGCCTCAGCCCCAAACCCGCTCTCCCGATAAGATTTCACGCAAATGGCCCCATCGCGCGACATCTGTTGCACCACAGCCTCCGGTGTGTGCCGCGTCTTGTCGACCGAAGCCGGAATGGTTCCGGCCTGATCGGCGTTGAACAGAAAATACGGGCTGGCGGTAAAACCCGAGAATGAGTAGCCATTCACCAGCGGCGCGCCGCCACAGAAATACGCATCCGGCCGCACAGCAAGCGCGTTCCATTGCGCGATGAACGGAGCACTTGCATCGCCGAGGGAAAGCACCGTGGTGAAACCGAAATACAGATAGCTGCGTGGTTCCTGCGCCACCGCGAGGCCGGTGAGGTCCGGGTGGGCCGAGCGCTGAGGAGCCTCCATGCCGGGCACTTGAGTCAGGTGCACGTGAGTGTCGATCAACCCTGGGATCAGGAACTTGCCACGGCCATCGATTTGCACACCGCCCTTCAGTGGTCTACGGCCGACTTCGGCTATGCGTCTTCCTTCGATCCGAACCCAGGCGTGCTCCACGGGGGCCGGTTGTTGCGCGGAGATTACCGTTACGTCGCGGATGACCGTGGTCGCGTTCTCGTCAGCGGCTACCGCATTTTGATCGACCATGGTTACTACGCAGACCAGAACCAGGATTTGCGGGAGCGTAGCGAATCGTGAAAGCCGGGATGCGGAGCGACATCTCATTTGCGGACCTCGTTGCCGGATGGATACCTGACACCCGATAATACTTTCCATCACGCTGGAAAGTTCGCTTTTTCGGTCTGCCCATTCGGCTTGGCACCGGCGGACCGATCCCGGTCGCCCCCCGCATTCCTTTCGATTTCCAACGCATACACGGGGCTGTTGAAGTCCAGGCACCGGTTGTGTAAAGCGGTGGTTCTCCATGCCGGGAACCCGGACTCATTGCGGCCATTAAGAACGCTTGCGGATGCACGCGGTTTCTCCTCTCTCGTCGCGCAGTTCCTGTCTTCGCGCCGATCGATTGCCGCATAACGCCCATCGCCGATATCTGGCCGTCGCACGCCCGCGCCGGCAGACTCGCCACTTCCCCGACCGGGAGGGAACAATCTCCTCTAACGCAAGTCTGGCCGATCCCGGCACAGGCGTTTCTCGTCAACTTGATCTGTGAACGAAGCGGCGTTTCGCATGCGCCAGCAGCAAAAAACTATTGACACGTTCTTCCTACTTAAATAAAGTAGATGCCATGGAGCAGAAGTTTTCTCCCGCTGAACTGCAGGTCATGGAGGAGTTCTGGAAACACGGGCGACTCTCCGTGCGTGAAATCCAGGAGTCGTTCCCGGAAACAGATCGACCGCCTTATACGAGCATCCAGACCATTGTTTACCGCCTGGAACAGAAAGGCGCGGTGCAGCGGCTCAGGAAGATCGGAAATGCTCATATTTTTCAAGCCGTCACATCGCGTCAGGAGGCGCGGGGGCGGTTCCTCGACGACCTGCTGAGTCTGTTCGGAGGAAAGGCCCAGAGCGTCATGGCACACCTGGTTGAGTCGGGCAAGCTGACGCGCGAGGACATCAGGCAGACAGAAAAGCTCATTAATGAGCTGGAGCGAAAAGGCCAAAAGGAGAAGAAGCGATGAACGCCCTGTTCAATCACCTGTGGCAGTCAACGTTGTTTGCAGGAGCGGTCGCCGTGGCGACGCTGGCGATGCGAAAGCACTCGGCGCGAACAAGGTATTGGTTCTGGCTTGGCGCCTCGCTGAAGTTCCTGATTCCGTTCTCGCTGCTCGTCTGGACCGGATCCCGAATGCAGCTTCCGCCCGATTCACCGTCACTTCATGCGGCGACGGTAGAGAGAATTTCAAATTACTTTGGACCCGCTGCATGGCTGCCGCCCGCGGCCCCAACACGCACATTCCTGCTCTGGCCTTTCGCGCTCGGCGCGATCTGGCTGTCCGGTATTTCGTTCCTGACCAACCGGTGGTACCGCCGCTGGCGGAGCATTCAACAAGTTGCGCGGTGCGGAACGAAGCTGCCGCTGCCGTTTGCGGTTCCAGTCCTGTCAACCCGGTCGGAAATCGAGCCAGGCGTTTTCGGGATATTTCGCCCGATGCTGCTGATGCCGGAAACGGTTGCGGATCACCTGACGCAGGCACAGCTGGACGCTGTTCTTGCCCATGAATCCCGCCACGTCGCCTGTCGCGACAACCTGACCGGCGCAGCGCATATGTGCGTCGAAACGCTCTTCTGGTTTCATCCGCTGGTGTGGTGGATCGGAGCGAGGCTGATGGAGGAACGTGAGAAGGATTGCGATGAAGCTGTGCTGCTTCGCGGAAGTCAGCCGCGGGACTATGCGGAAGGGGTTGTCGGTGTTTGCCGAACGTATGTCGAATCGCCGCTGGCGTGCGCCCCGGGGATCAGCGGGTCGGATCTCGGTAAGAGGATTCGCGGGATCATGACGTGGCTGCCATCAGCTCCGATGACGATTCGCGGGAAGGTGATACTGAGCGTTGCGGCGATGGCAGTGCTCTCGATTCCTTTGGCAATTGGCATCGTCCGGGCCCAGACCCTGCCGCCTGCGCCCGAGTACGGCTACGAAGTGGCGTCCGTACACCGGTCGGCCCCCGGGGACACCAGCGAAACATTCAGCGTCGGTCCGGCGGGCGGATTGTGGACCCATGGTGCGAGTGTCATGGTGCTCCTGCTATGGTCCTATGACCTCCCTGACTACCGAGTCGCCGACGCGCCCGGGTGGCTGGCGTCGGAACGCTACGACATCGTACTGACGCCGGATACGGCCGACACTGCGCCGGGTCCGGACTCCTCGGCGAAGGATGCATTGGGGAGTCTGGGTCGAAACAAGCAACGCCTGCGCGCCGTGCTGCGCGATCGTTTCGGTCTCGTAATGCGCGTGGAAAAGCGTGAACTGCCTGTTTATGCGCTTACGGAGGCAAAGGGCGGCAGCAAGTTGTCTGCCGTAACCGGCGCTCATGGGGCAGAGATTAATTTTCATCCAAATGGCAAATTGGGGCACGTCGAAGCGAACAGTGTGCCGATCAGATTTTTGACAACCTTTCTCTCGCGGGAGCTGGGGCGGACCGTCAACGACGAAACAGGTCTCGACAAGATGTACAGCTACAAGCTCGAGTGGAGCCCGCAGACGGGACCGAATGACGCAGCGCCAGAACGTCCGTCTCTGTTTACGGCTCTGACCGAGCAGCTTGGATTGCGGCTTGAAGCAAAGAGGGG
>DATAZF010000173.1:0-2252 GCA_036272235.1 Bryobacteraceae bacterium
TCGTGCGAGGGTTGAAGTTCGCCTTTGTCGGCGATGGAAACAATATGGCGAATTCGCTGGCCGTGAACGCCGCACGGCTTGGCATGGATTTCGCGCTGGCGACTCCGGAAAAATATGAGGCCAGCCCGGAGATCATCGGGCAGGCTCGCGACATCGCGGCATCCACCGGATCGAAGATTACGGTTACCTGCGATCCGGCAGAGGCGGCACGCGGCGCCAACGTTCTTTATACCGACGTGTGGGCCAGCATGGGCGCGGAAAATGAAGCCGCCGAGCGGCGCACCGCGTTCGCGGATTATCAGGTGGATGACGACCTGTTCACCCACGCCAGTCCGGATGCGATCTTCATGCACTGCCTGCCGGCCAAGCGCGGCGAGGAAGTGACCGGCAGCGTGATCGAGTCGCCGCGCTCCGTTGTCTTCGATCAGGCGGAAAACCGGCTGCATGCGCAGAAAGCGCTGCTGCTGATGCTGCTCGCTTGAAACTCTGGGGCGGGCGCTTCGAAACCGGGCCTTCGGAAATCTTCGAGCGGTTCTCGAACTCATTGCACTTCGACAAGCGGCTCATCGCGGCGGACGTGCGCGGCTCCCAGGCTTTCGCGCGATCGCTGACTCGCGCCGGCGTTCTGACCGCGGTCGAGTGCGGAGAGATCGTGCAGGCGTTCGAATCCATACTCGAGGACGCCGCCGCGCCCGGATTTTTCGAGGGCGAAGGCAGCGACTCCGAGGATGTTCACAGCTTCGTCATCGGCAAATTGAAGGATCGGGTCGGCCCCCTCGCGGACAAGATCCACACAGGCCGCAGCCGCAACGAACAGGTGTCGCTCGATACCCGCCTCTGGCTGCGGGAAGAATGCGATCATGCGGGCGGACTGCTGCGCGCATTGATGTCCGCGCTTCTCGATCTGGCGGAGAAATATCCGCACGCCATCGTGCCCGGCTACACGCATCTGCGCCGCGCCCAGCCTGTGCTGTGGCCGCATTATCTGCTGGCGTATTTCGAAATGTTTGCGCGCGATCTCGAGCGCTTCGGCGAGGCGCGCCGCCGCACCAATCAGATGCCGCTCGGATCGGGCGCGCTGGCGGGCAGCGGATTTCCTCATGATCGCGAAGCGATCGCGCGCGACCTCGGCTTCGACGGCATAACAAACAACAGCATGGATGTTTCGGCGGATCGCGATTTCGCGCTCGATTACCTTTATGCTGCGTCCGTCACAATGATCCACTTGAGCCGCCTGGCGGAGGATTGGATCCTCTATTCATCCGAAGAATTCGGCTGGATCGAGCTGGGTGACGGCGTCACCAGCGGGTCGAGCCTGATGCCGCAGAAGAAGAATCCGGATTCGCTGGAGCTGATTCGCGGAAAGTCCGGCCGCGTACTGGGTGCGCTGAACTCACTGTTTTTCACGATGAAAGGTCTGCCTCTCACCTACAACCGGGACATGCAGGAGGATAAAGAGCCGCTCTTCGAGGCCTGCGATCAGGTGAACGGGTGTCTGGAAATGGCGCGCGCGATAGCCGAGTCGGTGGTGTTGCGGGAACACGTCCCGGCGGAAGCGGCCGATGAGAGCTGGGTCGTCGCCACTGACCTCGCGGAAGCTCTGGCGCGCAACGGCACGCCGTTCCATCAGGCTCATCAGATTGTCGGCCGTCTCGTGCTCGAGAGTGTCCGCCAGGGAAAGAAGCCTGCGGACTGGGACGCCGGAACACTGGCGAACTTTGCCCCGGAGTTCACGCCTGACATAGCGCTCCTGCTCGATCCGCGCGAGGGTATGAAGACGCGCGAGATTCCGGGTGGCACGGGTCCGGAGACGGTCGCCTCCGCGCTGTTTACGGCGCGGGTTCGCCTGGCGAACATGTTATGACGAAGAGCTTCCGCCACGGACAGATTCTGAAACTTGTCCGCAGCCGAAGCATTTCCACGCAGGAAGAATTGGCGCGTGCGCTGAAATCGATGGCCGTCGATGCCACGCAGGTCACGTTGTCGCGCGACATCCGCGAGCTTGGCCTGGTCAAGACTCCCGAGGGGTACCGCGAGCTCGGGCGCGAATCGACGGGCCTGCAATTCACGGTGCTGGCCGGGGAGTTCCTGCGCGATGTCCGCCTGGCGCAAAACCAGATCGTCTTGAAGACGGCGCCCGGCCATGCCAGTTCCGTGGCGGTGGCGCTCGATGACGCCGAATGGCCGGAAGTGATCGGAACCATCGCGGGCGACGATACGATCCTTGTGATCTGCCAGGATCCAGGCACGGC
>DATAZF010000174.1:0-20341 GCA_036272235.1 Bryobacteraceae bacterium
GCCTCCGCTTCGACTCTGCTGGCACAAACCGCACCGAGGCCGGAAGCACCAAAGGCGCAAAGCGACGAACCGCGGATAGACAAGGCAAAGCTCGAAGCCTACATCCGGCATCTCTTTGTCTGGCCTGCCGCCATCGACATCACGATTTCCGATCCGAAACCTGGCCCGATGCCCGGATTCTACGAAGTAAACATCCGCGGCTCGCAGGGCAAAGCCAGCCAGGAAGAGACCTTCTACGTTTCGAAGGATGGTCAGAAGATCATTCGCGGCAGCATCTTCGACCTCTCCCAGAACCCCTTCAAGCCGGACCTCGACAAGCTCAAAACCGAATTCCAGCCCAGCTTCGGAACGGCGGGCGCGCCGGTCGTGATCGTCGAGTTCAGCGATTTCGAGTGCCCCTTCTGCAAAGAAGAAGCGAAAATGCTGCGCGAAAATCTGGTGGCGACCTATCCGAAAGAAGTGCACTTTTTCTATCTCGACTATCCTCTCGAATCGCTCCACCCCTGGGCGAAGGATGCCGCCATTGCAGGCCGGTGCATTTTCCACCAGAATGCCAGCGCGTTCTGGGATTATCACGACTGGATCTTCGCTCACCAGGACGAGATCAAGCCAGAGAACCTGAAGGATAAAGTGGTAGAGTTCGCGAAGGGAAAGGGCGTCGACGGTCCGCAGCTCTCGACCTGCGTTGACTCGCGCGCCACCGAGTTCGAAGTGGACAAGACGAAGACGGAAGGCCGCTCCGTCGATGTCAACTCCACTCCCACCCTGTTCGTCAACGGCCGCAAGATGGTTGGCGCCGTGCAATGGCAGGACCTGAAGCGCGTCATCGATTTCGAAATCGACTATCAGAAGACCGCGAAGAACGCCGGTGAAGATTGCGGCTGCAGCATCAGCCTGCCGATGCCCGGCGCGGCAGCCCCGAGTAATGCGCCCGTAGGCCTCAAGTAGAAAACAATCATGATCCTGCGAAAACCCGGCGGTCTTGTTCTGGCGGGCGGTTTTGCTCTGACGATGGCCGCGGTTGTCTTCGCGGCAATCACCCCGGAGTTCAGCGCCGAACGCTATCTCGGACACATCAAATTTCTCGCGTCTCCGGAAATGAAAGGCCGTGAGAGCGGCTCGCCTGAACTGGAGAAAGCGGCGCAATACATCGCGGCCCAATTCAAGGCCGATGGATTGAAGACGCTCGATGGCAAGAGCTACCTGCAGGCCTTCGAAGTCACGACAAGCGCCAAACTCGGCAAAACCAATCGCTTCGAGTCCACTTCGCAATCGGGGACCAAAGACCTCCAGCTCAAGACCGATTTCATCCCGTTCAATTTTTCCGCGCACGGGAAAGCTTCCGGCGGCGTTGTCTTCGCCGGATATGGCATCACCGCGCCGGAGTACAACTACGACGACTATGCCGGAATCGACGTGCACGGCAAGTTCGTCGTCGTCCTCGCGCACGAGCCGCAGGAATACGACGAGAAGAGTGTCTTCGAAGGCAGGATTTATACCGATCACGCGCAGTACTACAGCAAGGCCGCGAATGCGCGCAAGCACGGGGCAGCGGGCGTAATTCTGATCTACGATCGCTTCAATCATCCCGCAAAATCCGGAGAAGCCGCCGGTTCCGACAATGACGAGCTGGAAGCCTTCGGCGGAACAGCCGGACCCACCGACGCTGGAATTCTGTTCATACAGGTGAAAGAAAACCTCGTCGAGCCGTGGTTCCGCGCGGCGGGCAAAGATCTGATGAACGCCGAGAAGGAAATCGATTCCGACGCGAAGCCCCGTTCGTTCGCCCTGCCCGGCGTTGAGATCCATGAGGCTGTCGACGTGGAGCGTGTTGTCAAAACCGTCCACAATGTCGTCGGGTATCTGCCTGGCCAGACAGACGAATACCTTATCATCGGCGCGCACTACGACCATCTGGGCCTTGGTGGACAATTTTCGCTGGCGCCTTCGCTCACCGGCACAGTTCATCCGGGCGCGGATGACAATGCCTCCGGCACCTCGGGAGTCATCGAGCTCGCCAGGCACTTTTCCGCGCTACCGAAACCGAAGCGCGGCATTGTGTTCATGACGTTCGCCGGCGAAGAGCTTGGTCTGCTCGGCTCGGGCTACTACGCGAATCACCCGGAACTGCCGCTCGCGAAAGCCGCCGCGATGATCAACATGGATATGATCGGCCGCGTCCGTGACGGCAAGCTGTACGTCGGCGGCGTCGGAACAGGGACGACTCTCCGTGCGGATCTGGATGCGGTCACGCCGCACTTCCCCGCCCTGCACGTCGATTATTCCGACAACAGCGGGTATGGGTCGAGCGATCACACTTCATTCACCGCCAAACAGGTGCCGGTGCTCTTCTTCTTCTCCGGTCTGCATGCCGACTATCACAAACCGAGCGACACCTGGGACAAGATCGACACGAAATCGGCCATTCAAGTCGTCGAGTTGGTTGCCGAAGTGGCGGATCGCATCGACTCCACGGTCGAGCCGCCGAAGTTCGTGCGCGTCGAAGAGAAGGAAAACCCGCACGGTGGGAGTATTTCCACCTCTGGTGGCGGGGGTAGCGGTTATGGACCCTACTTCGGCAGCATTCCGGATTTTGCCGAACCGCCGCGAGGCGTACGCTTTGCCGACATCACGCCCGGCTCGCCATCCGCGAAGGCAGGCCTTAAGGCGGGCGATATTCTCGTAAAGTTCGGTGCCGATGCCATCCACAACCTCTACGATTTCACGTATGCGCTCCGAGCCCATAAAGCCGGCGATGAGGTCGAAGTGGAAGTCCTGCGCAACGGGCAGAGCCTGAAGGCGAAAGTACAACTTACCGAGCGCAAGTAAAAGCCCGCGGAGGCCGGCCCCCCGCTGAAAAACGGCAATTCAGCCGCCGATTAACGCCGATAAGATACACCTGTTTTCAATCGGTGGCTTATTGGTTTCGGAGTTTTTCATCACCTGCTTAAGGAACTGGCATCCAAAATGCTACTCGGCATCTCGATAACCTATGGCAGCGGGTGCACAACTCCTCGAAACGCAAAGGATTACACCCGAATCTCCCTCCGCGCCGCAAGCGTGCACCGCTCATCGCCTGCAGTTTTATTCGGTTGACGCGCAGCTTCTGATTTCAAACGTTGGTGAGTACATCATGGAAGGCCTCGATCGCGGCGAAGGCATATTGATCGTTGCGACCCCGGAGCATCAGGCCGCATTTGAAAGAAATATACTGTCACGTACAGGTCCCGCGTCGGAATTTTCCGATGTATCGAAGCTCACGAAGGCAAAAGATACCGGACAGTTCCTCTCTTTCGATGCGCAAGAGTTGCTCTCCAGTCTTTTGCTCAATGGTGAGCTCGACTGGCCTCGCTTCGAACGCATTGTCGGGGGAATCCTGAAAGAGGTTCGCCCCCGCGTAGCAGGGGCTTCGTCGCGAGCGTTCGGCGAAATGGTGGGCCTTCTCTGGACCGCGGGGCAATTTGAACTCGCCAAACAGTTGGAGGATCACTGGAACGTACTCATGGCGAAAAGCGATTTTCAGCTGTTCTGCGCCTATCCGATCGACATCTTCGCGCCGGAATTTCGCTCGAAGGCGGCGGCGGACGTGATGCGATCGCACACTCATCTGCTCCCCTCCGGCGACGACAGCGCCATACAGTTGGCCGTGGAACGGGCCGGTCTCGAAGTCGTCCACGCCTCGGATCACACAGCGGAAGCGACGCCTGTGCGAACCGACATGCCACCGGGCGAGGCAAAGATCCTCTGGCTTCACGAAAATCATCCTGGGCTTGCCGATGAAATTCTCGCGAAGGCGCGCCATCACTATAATCAGGAAAAACGCTTCCGCGCCCTGGTCGAAAACAGCGCGGACGCGATTGCGCTCACTGACCCGCGCGGCTCGATTCTCTACGCCAGCCCTTCGACCTCCAGGATTCTCGGCTATATTCCCGCTGCAATCACCGGGAAGAAAAGCGGGGACTTCATTCATCCCGCCGATCGCGATCAGGTATGCCGGACCATGCATGCCATTCTCAACTGGCCCCGAACGCCGCTGCAGATGGAGTTCCGCGCCCGGCACCGCAACGGCTCGTGGTGTTGGATCGAGGCGACGGGCTCAAATCTTCTCGAAGAGCCTGATATCGAAGCCATCGCCTTCAACTACCGCGATGTCACGAATCGCAAGGCGACCGAGATGGCTCTGCGCGAGAGTGAAGCCTCGTTGCGCGATGCCAACGCCGGCCTCGAACAATTCGCCTACGCGGCGGCTCACGATCTGCAGGAGCCGATCCGCAACGTTGCAATTTATATTGAGCTGCTGGCCGAAAAATATCATGACAGGCTGGATGCCGAAGCGAACGAGTTCATCAAGGTAGCCACCGAAGGTGCCCTGCGAATGCAGACGCTCACCCGCGATCTGCTGGCGTTCACGCGCTCCCTCGACGACCACGCGCTGGCCCCGAAAAGTCCTCTCGATTGCACTGCTGATTCCGGCGCTTCCGATTCCGGCACTTCCAATTCCAACGGGGTGTTCGCGGAAGTCGTCGCGAACCTGCAGGCGGCGATCCGCGCCAGCGGCGCGCGCGTCACGCGCGACGAGCTTCCCCCATTGCCGATGCATGCCGCGCACCTTCTGCAGTTGCTCCAGAATCTCATCGGCAACTCGCTGAAGTATCGCGGTGCGGAAGCTCCGGAGGTGCACGTTTCCGCCCGCGCCGGAGACGATGAGTGGATCGTCAGCGTCGCCGACAACGGAGTCGGCGTGCCTGTCGAGTATCAGGACCAGATCTTCGGCATCTTCAAACGCCTGCATGGCCGCGAGTTCCCTGGCAACGGGATCGGCCTCGCGATTTGCGCCCGCGTCGTCAATCGCTATCAGGGGAAGATCTGGGTGCGGCCGCGATCCGGTGGCGGCTCGATCTTTTCCTTCAGCCTGGCAGCGCCGGAAGCCTGCGGGCTCGAAGCGCGGCCATCCGCCGCCGGCCTCTGAATATCGAGGTCGCTCCATACAGTTTTCGCCAGCCACAGCCGATAGCGGTGCAGGAGCTCACTTGTCCCTTATCGGCCCACTTACATCGCAGAAATCGCAGCCGGTCCAGTTGCCGCCGCTGATTCTCCATCCGTTCAGCGGCGGTCACGCAACGGGCATGCTGCTCGAAGGTTCTCAAGCCTCAATGGCGTTGCAGGGCTTTGTGGAGTCCGAGGAGGACCATGAGGTGCTGCTTCGCCGCGTTCTCGCCGCGCGCTATCAGGAAGTCCGGATGCTGCTGTTTCTCGGCAAGGATATCTTTCGCTGGATGGAGCAGTCCGTCGGATCCCTGCGCGGATCTGACGGCGCAGACGACCGCATCGTGGAACAGAGTATGGCCGCTCTACTGGTGGAAGATCCACCGT
Source organism: Bryobacteraceae bacterium (assembly GCA_036272235.1). Taxonomy (GTDB): domain Bacteria; phylum Acidobacteriota; class Terriglobia; order Bryobacterales; family Bryobacteraceae; genus BOG-234. Next base: position 5,374 of record DATAZF010000174.1, read on the forward strand.
TATGCGTTCGTCTGAAGCTGGAGGGCTGGGGGGTTACCGACCGCCGCGCTATTTTCTCGCGCGCCATCGGCATTCACAGCTTGTTTCAGGATCCGCCGCCCGTGGAATCGCTGTCGCCGATATTCCTCCGGAATTACCACCGATACGCCGACCACGCTTACATCTGCTACCAGCACTCGCGCGCCTTCCTTCAGATCGACGCGTCCGCATACCAGTTCGAGGTCTACGCGTCGGACGAGTACGCGCGCAAGCTGTCGGAAAATTGGAACCTGGACGAAACCCTGGGGTTTGAGACAGCGTAGTTTGTCAGCCTGCAGCGAAACCGCTCACTCGCCGTCGCGGCTCGATGACGTACGGAATCTGCAGAGCCGCGCACGCAGGTAAGCGGTGCTTTCCGACTGCGGCCAGGGCCTGTTAGCCCAATCCCGCTTCGCGTAGAAACTGTGCTGACTCCTCGGGTGGCGTGGGATTGATATAGAATCCCGTGCCCCATTCGAAACCTGCCACGCGCGTCAGCTTGGGAATGATTTCGATGTGCCAGTGATAGTAAGGATTGGCCGCTTCCTGCAGCGGAGCCGAATGAATCAGCAGATTATAGGGCGGCCTCTCGAGCACCTTCTCAATCTTTCGCAGTGTCGATTTCAGAGTCCACGCGAGGTTTTCGAAGTGTCCTGAATCCGTGTCTTCGAAGTGGGATTTGTGATGTTTCGGCAGTATCCACGTCTCGAAAGGAAAGCGCGCCGCGTACGGTTCGACAACAATGAATCGCTCGGTCTCGAGCACGACCCGTTCTGCCGACTTCGCCTCCTGACGGATCAAGTCGCAAAACATGCACCGCTCTTTGAAGTCGTAATAGTTCTTCGCGCTGTCGACTTCCTCCTGCACGCGCTTTGGCACCACGGGCAAGGCGATCAACTGCGAGTGCGTATGCTCGAGCGTCGCGCCTGCCGCCTCGCCATGATTCTTGAACAACAGGACATAGCGCAGCCGTCTGTCGTTTCTGAGATCGTTCACGCGGTCGCGAAACGCAGAGAGGATCTGCTCGATCGATTTCTCGCTGAGCTCCGTAATGCTCAGCGCGTGCTCCGGCACTTCCACCACGACTTCGTGCGCGCCGACTCCCTGCATCTTGTCGAACAACCCCTCGCCTTCGCGCTGGAGGTCCCCTTCGATTCCGAGCACAGGGAATTTATTGGGCACCACGCGCAGCGACCATCCAGGCTGGTTCGAACCTGACCCGCTCCGGTAGGCGAGCACTTCCGGCGGTGTCTTGCCTTCATTGCCTGGACAAAACGGACAAAACCTTCCGGACGGCTTCGCGGGCGTGGTCTCCCGCACGAAGTCGGAAGGCCGTCGCGCGCGATCCGTCGAGATGATGACCCAACGGTCTGTGATCGGGTCTTTTCGCAATTCCGGCATGCCTGAGAAACCACTATAGCGAGAGGCCAAAAGAGCTGAGGCACGCCATTGGCATGCCGCCTTTTTGTTACATTGGCAGGCCAGACGGCCCGCCCCCCTTGCTCTGCCACCCTGGACGCAAAGTTACACAGGTGCGAAGGCTTCACGCAGATGTTCGATGACTCCGCCCGTAATCGTTATCGCATCGAATCGCACGCGCGTCTCATCGGCCCCGGCGCGCCGGATGTAATCCCGCGCCGCCCTTCGCAGCGCATCGATCTTTTCCGGATCGACCGCGCGCTCCGGAGCGCTTACTCTCCCGGAAGTGCGCGTTTTGACTTCGACAAACACCAGCCATTCGCCCTCCCATGCCACGATGTCGACCTCGCCGCCACCCTGCGGCGGGCGCCAGTTGCGCGCGACGACGACGAATCCGAGAGCGCGCAAATGTCTGTGGGCGAGGTCTTCCCCGTGACGCCCGAGGTCGCGCTCTTTGCGGTAACGAAGACTATCCGCGACGCGGTACAGCGGCGCCAAGGGGTTCAAACTCGAACTCCATCGCTTTTCCTCGTACCAGATAGCAGAGATAGAACTCCCAGAACTTGCGAAACCGCGGAAACCGGTTGACCAGAAATTCGAAACCGAGCCATCTCCAGAACGCTAGTAGCTTCACGCGGACGGAAATCTCACGGAATTTTGCCTTCGTGTAGTATCCGAAGCCGCCGTGATTTTCTCCGAAGTACCGGAATGAAAAACTGTTCAGGTGATGCTTGTGGGTCGGGTCGCAAAACGAGCTGAAATCGGTGTAGTGAGGCGTCTCGATCCGGACGCGCCCGCCCGCCTTCACCAGGCGGTGAAACTCCTCCATCGTACGGATCACGTCCGTCAGATGTTCGATCACGTGAATCGCGCGCAAGCGATCGAATGACCGGTCTGCAAATGGATAAGGAAAGCGGTCGAGGTTACAGATCACGTCCGCCGCGCTTGCCGGATTCATATCGATTCCAATGGCGCCCGGGTACTTGCGGATCCCGCAGCCAACGTCGAGCGTCACTTCGCCCTTATAGCGACCAGTGCCACCGCAGGCCGACGAACGCGCCCACGATCGTACCGCTCACGTATTCCAGGTTGTTCGGCGACGTCTTGAAGTGAAAGGCCTTGCCGCCTCCGACTATTTCCCACTGTCCGCGCCGGACTGAGACCGTTGCTTCGCCATCCCAAAGATCCGCTTTGTGATAGAGCCCGAATCCCGAACCGGCCACGCGGAACAAGACATGCGGCGCCACGGCATATTCGGCCGCCAGGCCAAACGTCGGGAATACGATCTGCTGCGATCCCTGACTGGTTTCACCCGCCGCAACGAGCGGTGCGTCGATCGTTGACTTGATCTTGATCAACTGGACTTCCCACAGCGACTTGAGCCGGAATTTCGACACCGGGAACTTATGGGGAAACAAAAGATCGTCGAGGTACAACTTGGCGCGAGTGATCTGGTATTGCGATGAGATCGTATCGCCTTTATAGAATTGCGTGCTGTACAAATCGGTATCGACAGGTGCAGCCTGGGTTCCGTCGCCTTTGGTAATCGAACCTTCGAACTTCAGTTCGCCCGTGCGCGTGATCGGGATACTCAACTCGATCATCGGCGTCGCCTGACGCACTTTTCCCAGATCGGAAAGCGTCTCGACGTCCGTCGCCTGACGGCCCGTTATCAAACCGGGATTCGTCGTCGATCCTGTCCCCCAATAAAAAGCGCCGATCGTGAAAGTTCGCGGATCCGGATAGTCGGGGCCGGCCTTTTGCACGGGAGCAGCGGGCGGCGGCGCCGCCTGAGCGGCCGGCGTCCCTTCCGGCTGGCCCGCAACCTGCGCCATGGCCGGCAGGCTCAATGCCACGATTGATGATAAGACACAAAGATCTATACAAAGAAACCTCAAAGCACTCCTCTCAAATACCGGAAAAGCCGCACGGGGGGCGGGATAAACCGAATGTCCGGAATCCAACCGGGCCAGCCTGAAAGCACCCGTACTTCTCGTTCAGATTGTATACGCAGGTTATCGTCCGACCGGGTACAACGAGGTTCGGCTTTCCATCCTGGCGGGGATTATACACACATTTACTTTCTACGGAACCTCCGATATTGGATTACTATGAATTGAACCTTGAATTAAGACATTAAAGTGACCCGGAGTTACAAGGGTCGCACGCGGAGGAGCGGGGATGAATTTCGTCGCCGGATGTGAAACCTGCAAGCGTCTGTCTGCTGAGTACGAAGCGGCGACGATGCAGTGGTTCCGTGTGCAGGGCCAGTTACGGGTCGCCGAGTATTCGCGGGATGCCGAAGCTACATCCCGGATCATCGCCGAGTTGAGCGCCATCACGGCACGCCGGCACACGCTGCGCGAAGCGGTCGAGAAACACAATATCGAAGCGCATCCCCGCGCCGCCACGGCGACCGGCGAACCCAAACAATAGCCTTCATTCCCCCGAAGATTTTAATTTGCTCGCATGTGGGGCGGGAGTGGCAGTCCCGCTGGCCTGCCGATGTAGAGAGGCAGACCAGTCTGGATAGACCAGCCTAGGTAGACCAGCTTGGATAGACCAGCCCGCCCGGTCTGGTCAAGCGGCCGCGTACTTTTTGAACCAGCCGATCGTCCGCTCCCACGCCAGATCCGAGGCCGCTTTGTTGTACCGCTCCGGCGTCGCGTCGCAGTTGAAGCCGTGCACGCAATCCGGATAGATAAAACCTTCGTGCGGAACGTTCGCCGCGGTGAGAGCTTTATCGTATGCCGGCCATGTGGAGGCCAGACGGGTGTCGAGCGCGCCGTGATGCACCAGAACCGCGGCCTTGATCTTTTCGATGTCGGCGGGCTGTGGAACCGCGCCGTAGTAAGGCGCCACCGCGGCAATGTCCGCTCCCAGCCGAACCGCCAGCGTGTTGGCAATACCACCGCCATAGCAGAAGCCGGTCGCGGCGATCTTGCCCGTACAATCCGCGCGCTCTTTCAGCCAGTGGGCGGATGCCACCATGTCTTCGGTCATCTTCTTCCCGTCGACTTTGCTGAACATCTGGCCGCCCTTGTAGTCGTCGCCAGGGTAGCCGCCGAGCGATGTCAATCCATCGGGCGCAAAGGCCATGAAGTTCGCGAGCGCAAAACGCCGCGCGACGTCTTCGATATGCGGATTCAGCCCGCGATTCTCGTGAACCACAATCACGCCGGGAAGCTTCGCCTGCTTTTCGGATCGCGTATCGGCGCTGACGGGCCGGACGAGATATCCTTTGATGCTTCCGTTCCCGTTGGGCGAGGGTACGGTCTCATAGGTCGCTTTGATGCGGTCATCATTCTTCGCCACCTGCTGGCCGAGTGCGTAGTTCGGCATCAAAGCGTCGATCACGACCGCCGCGGTCAAGCCGCCAATAGCGAATCGCTGGATGCCTTTAGCAAAGTCGCGGCGGCTGATCTCGCCGTGAATATAAAGATTGTAGAGTTGGATCGCTTCTCGCGGCAGTTTGGATTTCGTTGGCTCCATGAGATGAACTCCTTTCACGGGAGAATATCATGGCGGGCGGCGGCATGCGAAATTGATCCCCGAATTGTCGCGGTCGGCCCTGTCTCTGGCCTATCCTGAAGATATTCCATGTCAGCCGGGCGATGGGTCACACTGCCGCGCTTTTTCCTCGCCCAACTGGTGCTCTATGCCGTGCTGGAATGGGGCGTTGGCGCCACCGGCTGGGCGCTGCTGCTCTTCCTGCCTCTTGCCGTAACCGGCGTCATTCTTTCGTTCCGCCTGGTGCGGAAATCGATCTGGCGTTTGCGCAATCGCCTGTACGTCACGTACGTTTTCATCGGCGTCGTGCCGATTGTCCTGATTCTTGTCCTCACTGGTCTCGGCACCTATATCGTTACGGGACAAGTCGCCGCTTATCTGGTCAGCGCGGAATTGCAGCGGCGCGCGGAATCCCTCGTGACGCCAACGCGCGTTCTCAGCCAGGCGAAGGCGGCAGACCGCCCCGCGCTCTCTCAGGAAATGGCGCGTCTGCTTGCCCAGCGGCTGCCCAATCTGGAAGTGGTCGTGACCGGCAATCCGGTATTTCACTATCCGGCCGGCAGCAAGCTCGAATCCCCGCAGCCGGATTGGCAGGACTACACCGGCACCCTCTCCAAAAATGGCGCCTACTACTCCGCCGCGATCGTGAAAACAGGAAACGTTACGGCCGCTACGATCGCCCCCATCGATCCCGGCGTTTTGAAAAACCTTGTCCCCGGCATCGGAATGCTCCGCATCGGCGCCGAGGGTGCCTTCGCGGGAGCCGTCCCCGCTCCGGAAAACGGCTGGGAGCGCATCGACTTCCCTACTCTTTGGCCCAACGATTTGCACCTCGAAGACTGGAACAGCCCGCAATCCGCGCGAACTACGGTCTTCCTGGTTACCACGCGCCCTTCGGCCGTCCTGCGCACGGTCTTCAGCAATGGGATCGATACCGCGCAAGTCGCGGCTTTTTCCTTTCTCGCCGTGCTTGTTCTGCTGGTGCTGGTGCAGCTCACTTCATGGATCATCGGCATCTCGCTCACGCGCACCGTGACAGGCGCTGTCCACGGCCTTTACGAAGGCACGCAGCGTATCGCCAAGGGCGACTTTTCGTGGCGCATCCCCGTGAAAGGCAAAGACCAGTTAGCGGAGCTGGGCCTTTCATTCAATAACATGACGGCGCAAATCGAAAACCTGGTCGTCATCGCGAAGGAGAAGGAGCGCCTGCAATCGGAGGTCGAGATCGCGGGCGAAGTGCAGAATCAGCTGTTTCCGGGAACCGCGCCTTCGATGCGGACGATCGAGCTTGTCGGCGTTTGCCAGGCGGCACGCATGGTCTCGGGCGACTACTACGATTACCTGTGTCTTCCCGACGGCAATCTCGCGCTCGCGATCGGCGACGTCGCGGGCAAGGGTATCTCCGCGGCGCTGCTCATGGCGTCCATTCAATCCATCATGCGGACGCAGCTCGCCGCGGGGCTCGCACGCTCCGCTACCGCGGGCAACGGTCACGCCGCAGCGCACCTTTCCACTTCGAATATGGTCGCTCAACTGAACAGGCAGCTCTATGCCAGCACGGCGCCCGAGAAATACGCGACTTTCTTCTTCGGTGTTTATGAGGAGAATTCGCGCATCCTCACATATACGAACGCGGGACATCTGCAGCCATTGCTGCTTCGCAACGGGGCCTCTCAATTGCTCGAGGTCACGGGTACGGTCGTTGGGGCATTCCCGGTTATTCATTACGAAGAGCAGACTGTCGAAATTCGCGCCGGCGACCTGCTCGTTGCCTATACGGACGGCATCACCGAGCCCGAGAACGCCTACGGCGAGGAGTTTGGAGTCGAGCGCCTTTCCGAAGCCGCACTGCGCTATCAGAACAGCGAGCCGAAGGAAATCGTCGCGCGCATCATGGAAGCAGTTACGCACTGGAGCACCGCCGTGGAGTTGCCGGACGACATGACCGTGGTGATTGCGCGAGGTCTGGCATGACAGTGCCTGGAACAGGACCTCAGCCCCGGAAAGTTCTCACGCCGCGCGAAATGGCTGAGGTCGATCGCGCCACCATTGAAGCCGGCATCCCCAGCATCATTCTCATGGAGACAGCAGCCAGCAGCGTTGTCGACTATATCGCCCGGCGCCTTTCCCCCGTCAGCGCTCAACGCATCGTGGTCGTCTGTGGCAAAGGCAACAACGGCGGCGATGGACTTGCCATCGCGCGACAATTGCATATCCAGTTCAATCCGCGCCATCTTTCGGTTGTGCTCACGTGCACGCCGGAAGAACTGAGCGGCGACGCGGCGCAGAATCTCGCGATGCTGCGCGCCTCCGGCATCCAGGAGTACAAGGACTTCGGCCCGGAAATGCGCGGGGCCACACTGGTGGTCGACGCCGTCCTCGGCACAGGGCTGAGCGGAGCCGCCCGTGGCCCCGCTCTCGATGCCATTCTCGAAATCAATTCCGGCTTCCCGTTCGCGAAAGTTGTCGCCGTTGATATTCCATCAGGGCTCTCGGGTGACAGCGGCACGCCTCCGGGCGAGTATGTGCGCGCCGACGCGACGATCACATTCACGGCGCCCAAGGTTTGCCATGCCATTCATCCGGCATGCAATCTGATGGGCGAACTCGAAATCGTTCCCATCGGATCGGCGCCCTCGCTCTATGAACAGGACTCGCGCATTCAGCTGGCTCTCGTGACGCCGGAAAGCATCGCGCCCTGTTTCGCGCCGCGTCCGCGTGACTCGAACAAGGGCAAGTACGGCCACGTGCTGGTTGTCGCGGGCTCGCGCCGTAAGCCCGGCGCCGCCGCCATGGCTGGACTGGCGGCTCTGCACGCAGGCGCCGGCCTCGTGACGGTCGCGTGCCCGGAATCCGCGCTCGCCGCCATCGCATCGCACGCTCCGGAGTTGATGGTCGAGCCGCTCGCCGAAACCGCCTCGGGCGAGGTCGCATTCGCCGCTTTTGATCGCATACTCGATCTCGCGAACAAGTCCTCGTTGATCGCCATCGGACCCGGCATCGGCACCGAAGACGAGACCAGCGATGTTGTCCTCCGCCTTTTCGGTCAGGCCAGACAGCCCATGGTGATCGATGCCGATGCGCTCAACTGCCTCGCCGGCACGGCGTTCGAAGCCAAGGGCGCGTTGCGCGTTCTGACGCCTCACCCAGGTGAGATGGGCCGTTTGACCGGCCGTACGATCGCGGAAGTGCAGGCTGACCGAATCAGCTCCGCCCGCGCCTTTGCAGCAGGCCGCAACGTAGTGGTCGTCCTGAAAGGCGAGCGCACGTTGATCGGCTTTCCCGACGGACGTGTCTGGATCAATCCCACCGGCTCCCCCGCAATGGCCAAAGGCGGGACAGGGGATATCCTTACCGGTATCGTCAGCGGCCTGCTTGGCCAATTCCCCAACGATTCCGATCGAGCGATCGCCGCCGCGGTCTACCTGCATTCGCTCGCGGGCGAAATCGCGGCCCGGCATCTGACGGAACAAACGGTCCTCGCAAGCGATCTTCTGCGATATTTGCCGGAAGGAATTCGTGGCATCACGAACGTTCCGCACTCGCTCTGAAGAGGAAACCATAGCGCTCGGCCAGCAGCTTGGTGCGGAGCTTGCGGGCGGCGTGGTGCTCCTGATCGGCAACCTCGGCGCGGGCAAGACCACGATCGCAAAAGGCATCGTCTCCGCGCGCGGCCAGACCGCACCCGAAGACGTCTCCAGCCCGACCTTCACGCTGATCCATCAGTACGGCGGCGAGAACCCGGTCTATCACATCGATCTGTATCGGCTGGATGAAGCCCGCGAAGTGGAGGGGCTCGGGCTCGACGATCTTTTCGCCAGCGGTTCTCTGGTTCTTATGGAATGGGCGGAACGCTTTCCCTCTCTGCTGCCAGCCGGGCGGACGGAGATTCGGCTCCGGATGCTCGCAGACGACATGCGCGAGATCGTTGTGAGCCGGATACCCTGAAACATGCCCGGACCGAACTTCGAACACCCAGCTCTCGACCACCTTGCCGCCACGCCTGATATCGTGCGCGCGCTGCTGGCGGGGATCGGCGAGGAACAGGCTTACTGGAAGCCAGCGCCCCATCGCTATTCCATCGCGGAGCTGATGGAGCATCTATCGCACGTCGAGGCGCATTGCTTTCGCGTGCGCTTCGACGAAATCCTCGCTGAGGATGACCCCGAAATCGAGCCGTACGACCAGAACATTTACTACGCTGAGGGCGCATATTCCAATCGCGACGCCGAAGAATCCCTGGCTCACTGGGAAGAGCAGCGTGAAGACAATGTCGAGTTCCTGCGTGGGCTCGAGCCGAAGCTGCTCGCGCGAACGGGACGGCACACCAAACTCGGCCGATTCACTTTGATGAACTTGTTGAACGAGTGGGCGCTGCACGACCTTGGACACTTGCGGCAGATGTCGGAGCTGGTCAGAGCACAGCTTTATTATCCGGAGATCGGGCCGTTCCAGGTCGAATACACTCTCAAGCCCTGACTATTTTGCAATCAGCCTCAACGTTGTCGCCCTCAAGACCAGGCGGATTACCAATCCGCCGCAGGTCAGCAACCTGCCCCACAGGCTAGTGTCGAACCACTACCACCGAAGCCCAGGCGCTGGCTCCCGCCGCGTCGTAAGCGCGGACCACGATCGTATTCGTTCCCGTCAGCAACGGAATGTTGGAAGCGAGCCAGTGATCCGTTCCCTCGGCAGTGCCGGATTGGCCGGTCGAAGTCTGCCAGGTGATCTGCGTGATCCCGGCGCCGCCGGAAGAAGTTCCGCCCACTGAAACCGTTGTGCCTTTCGCCGTGCTGACGGCGGCCGACGGAGAGGTAACCTGCACACACACCGGGCCAGAGCCTGCGGTAGGCGTCGAAGCCGCGCGATTTACGACTTCCGACTGCGACACTGTTTGATGCGAGGAGTCGAACGCCGTGACGGTCACCGTATTCGTACCGGTCACGAGAGCAACGTCGGCCGCGGTCCACATCCCCGAAGCGCTAACAGTCGCTTTTCCGGTGTAGCCTTTGTCCGTCTGGAACTGGACTGTGAGTGGCGCCAGCCCGCCGAGTATAGTACCGGTAATTACTGTCTGGGCTGCCGCGCCCAGCGCGGGAACCGCGTTCAGTGTCAGGCTCAGCGGCGTGGCCGGGGCCGGAGCAGGAGCGGGAACAGGCGCGGGAGCCGGAACCGGAACGGGTGCCGGTGCGGGGGCGGGCGTTACCACCGTCGTCGGCGATGCCGTCTGGGTTGCGGGTGTTACGCTGCCGGGCGCTCCGTACAGTTGCTGCGCGGCCCCGATGTCATTCGTCGAGAGCTGCGCGCCACGATGGTAGTACGGATACATCACGTCGCCCGGGTTATCCGTATGTCCGAGGCCGATCGCGTGTCCCAGTTCGTGCAGCACAACCGTATAGATGTCGAGATCCCCGCCCGCGTGCCAGTTCTCATCCGCATCGAGGTGGATGTCGCCCGCCACCGACTCAGAATTCACCGGCACCGGATAGAACGTGTGCCCCAATACCCCACCCGGCCCGTCGAAAGGATAGGCGTCCCCGTGCGGACCGCTGGCGAACTTCACAAGAATTGTCCGCGTCGCGGCGGCGCTCGAGCCAGGCTCGAACACAACGTTGGCCACTGCCGACCATGCATTCATCGCCCGCAGAATTTCCGCTTCGACCGTCTGCGCCGGCACCTTCGTAGTCATCGTGCCGAACACGTAGCCAAGATGCGCCAGGTTGTCGGAATTGAGGTCCCACCCGTGGACGATGTTCGCGTATTGCCCAACCGGGCCAGCCGCCGTCAGCATCCCTACGCATGGGATCATCTCGCCCTCAGTCAAAAGGCCGGGGTCGGCCGGGAAAATGTAAGCCACTTCATCGTGCGCCGCAATGGCGAGCAGCTTGCCGTAAGGCACGTTCGCCAGCATGTGCCCGGGCACCATCGCCGCTGGATGCGTGAACGTCACGCCTTCCGCCACCGCTATCGACTGCTGGACGTCCGCTTCCACGTCCGGATGGAATTCCACGATGGCCAGCATCGTCTGCCCCTGCGCGGCTGCCGAAGTCTCGAATGCCGCGCTCATCTTGTCGCTGGTCTCCAACACCCCAACCCACTGCACCCCGGGAATTGCCGTGGCGACGCTGGCCGCGGTCGCCGCATCGGATGCGATCACCATGACGGCGTTATCCGGAACCGCGCCGACTACCTTGAATCCCGCGATAAGCAGCGCATTGAGGTCTTCGACGCCCGGCAGATGGTCAAACTGGACAATCTGATGGGCCGGAGCCTGGTTGGCCGGACGGGCATGAGCCTGCATCCGCGTACCGGTGGTCGTGATTGTCCGCGCCTTGAGATGAAGTTCCTGGGCGTGAATTGTCTGGCAAGCCAGAGCCGCCGCTATGAGGATCGTGACTTTATGAAATCCGCTGCACATGCCCGTCTATCGGCGGGCCTTGCGTGGTTCATTATGATAATCGTCAAATTCCCTATATGGGATTTCCGCCGCCCCGTTTTGCGATTGCTGTCCCAAAACGATGTGTCAGAGTCTATATAGAAATGCTGCCCATCGCCCTGACGATCGCCGGTTCGGACCCCAGCGGCGGCGCTGGTATTCAGGCCGATCTCAAGACTTTCCACCAGCTTCGTGTCTACGGCACCTCGGTCATTACGCTTATCACCGTCCAGAACACGGTGAGGGCTTCGCGTGTGGAAACGCTTGATCCGGCGTTGGTTGCCGAGCAGATCGAGGCGGTCCTCAGCGACCTTCCGCCGCAGGCTGCCAAGACCGGGGCGCTTGGAACCGCTGCCATCGTTGAAGCCGTAGCGGCGTGTCCCCTGCCGTTTTCCCTGGTGATTGATCCAGTGATGATCGGAAAGCAAGGATCCCCGCTGAGCGACGCCGCGGCCCGCGAGGCGCTGCGGACGCTGCTTCTACCCAAAGCGGCCCTCGTGACACCAAACCTCGCGGAAGCTGCGGAACTCGCGGGTATTCGAGTCGAAAATCTGGATGAGATGCGTGAAGCCGCGCTGCGCATCGCGCAACTGGGCGCGCGATCGGTTCTGGTAAAGGGCGGGCATCTGAAGGGTGACGCCGTTGACCTTCTGTATCACAATGGCGAATTCACTGAATTTCGCGCCGTGCGCATCGAGACGCGCCATACGCACGGCACAGGATGCACCTATTCAGCCGCGATAACGGCTTTCCTCGCACGGGGGCTTCCGCTGATCGAAGCCGTCGCCCGCGGCAAGCGTTTCATCGACCAGGCGATCCGGACCAATCCGGGGCTTGGCGCTGGTTCCGGTCCGCTAAATCACTGGGCTTCGGACGCATCGCAGTGATAATCCGGGCACCATTCTCACTCATCTTTAAGCTCCATTCTTTTCAACGCATCAATCCTGCGATCGAGTTTTCCGGCTGCCCATTCGTTCAATAGCCAGATGCCGATTAAAGTAACAACGAAGAAAACGCCAGTGGCAATCAGACGCGCGTTGACTCCACGAGACATCGCACGGACGACAATCACGGCCACGAGGCCAGGCACAAACGGCAGAAGATACCATTTCCAGACCGTATGCAAGGCGTCCCGCTGCTGCTCGAGATCGCGCATATGGAAATCCCGAAGCGCCGTCAGGCCGGCGTCCGCCGGATGAGATCGCGCCGCGCCGCGCCGGTGCAATTGAAACATGGAGTAAACGATCCCGGCGATGAGCAGCAGTGGAGGAAGCCGTTGCCATCCCTGCTGGGAACGAACACCAGCGCCGAAAAGGACAATCAGAGGCACTCCAACCGCGTATTCCCGAAAGTTGCGCCAGAAGATGCGCCGCTCGAAACGCTTCGCGAGGCTTCGGATTTCATCGATTGTGACCGTCACTTTTTCCTCTTCCTGGCTTTGCCATAAACTTCTTGGATCGTTCGGATCCATCTCAGCGGCCATCGCGCCCCCCTGCATGGAAGTTCCGCGCCAGCACGGTCTTGATCCGGTGAATCTTCGTCGCTACATTCCGGGCCGAAAGCCCCGTCAACTCACCGATCGCTGCCGCGTCCAAACCTTCGAGCCAGGCCAGAATCACCTGCCGGTCGCGTGGTTCCAAACGTTGCACAAGTCGCATCAGCCTCTCCAGCGCAGCGTGCCGGTCCGCATCGGGCGCCACCGCCATCGCGTCCAGCTCCTCCAGACTCACCAGCATCTGCGGACGCCCGCGTTTCTGCCGTATCACCCACGAAATCGTCGTATTGTGCGCCACGCGATAGACCCACGTCCGCAGTGAGCAGCGCTCGTCGAACCCCTCGAAGCTACGCCACAGCGCAAGATGGATCTCCTGCAGCAGGTCGCGCCGCTTATCGCCATCGACTTCGTACCCGCGCGCCAGGCGCCCCATCGCGGCCCCGAATTCCTCGGCGGCCTGCCGGTACAAGTCATCCTGTGCGCTCAAATGCAAGGTAGTCTGCAATTGGAGAAGTTTCTTACACGTTATAATTTTGTTTCCCTCAAATGACCAAAGTTCAGAAACATTTCCAACTGCAGCGCCCCCTCGATGAATCGCTGATGGATCAGATTGCGGGCGCCAATTCGATCTACGGAATCGAACGGATCGTCATCGCGCCTTCACGAGAGGAGCTGATGGTCGAATTCGACGCCAGCCGCCTGCGCACGACGGAAGTCGAAACCGCCCTGCAGCGCGCAGGTATTCCGGTGATTGCGGTGGTCCCGGCGTAGTTTTCAGGAATAGCTGTGCCTCCCACGTACGGAAACGGAAAGATCTGCTATATCGAGATGCCGGCCGCTGACGTCAGGCGGTCAGCGGAGTTTTATCAGCGCGTGTTCGGCTGGAGCCTTCGGCTGCGCGGTGACGGGAGTACGAGCTTCGACGACGGGGTCGGCGAGGTGAGCGGCAGGTGGGTCCTCGGACGTCCGCCCGCAACGCCGCCGGGTCTTCTTGTTTATCTGATGGTCGATAGTGTGGCCGAAACCCTTGACCTGATCGTGGCCAACGGTGGCGAGATCACCCAACCGCCTGGCGCGGATGCGCCCGAGATCACCGCCAGATTCCGCGACCCGGGCGGCAACATCCTCGGCCTCTACCAGCAGCCCGGCTGATCGGACACAACCCTCGGTGGGGCGTGCTCCGGCAGTCACCACTTCGCAGCCCGCGCCGCAAGATATTCCAGAATCTCCTGCTTCGTAATGGTGCGACACGGGCCAGAGGGCGCTCGTGCCACTTCGGATGAAAGACACCGACGACGGCCGCTTCCGCCACCTTCGGATGCACCATGATCGCGTTCTCCAGATCGACGCTCGCGATCCATTCGCCCGCGTTGGTCCGGCGTGAGACGCGGGTTGAGTGTGTAGATCACGCCGCCGGCGCAGGGCCGGCAAAATACAGCCCCAGATGGCGATAACCGTTCCAGCACAGACTGCCCACGCGCTCGCCAAGCTGCAGCCCGAGCGCGTCGAGTACATGCGCGATCTCGCGGCCTGGATAGACCTTCGCCGCGCGCTCGAGAATGTGGGTGAGCGTCAGCGGATAGTCATCAGCAGGCCAGTCATCGCGGAGTCACACTCGGCCCTTGGCGTTCAGAATCTGCTTTGCGATGGTCATCTTCTGCATATTGCTCGTGCCTTCGTAAATGCGGCCGATCTTGGCGTCGCGATACAGCTTCTCGACCGGATAGTCTTTCGTGAACCCGACGCCGCCCAGTACCTCTACTGCACGCGAGGCCACGCGCTCCGCCACTTGCGACGCGAAATACTTGCACATCGCGGCCTCAGTCAGAAACGGACGCCCCGCGTCATGCAGCCGCGCTGCATTGTAAACCATCAGCCGGGTGGCTTCGACCTCCACCGCCATTTCCGCCAGCTCGAACTGCACGCCCTGGAATTGCGCAATCGGGCTCCCGAATTGTTTACGCTGCTGCGCATACGCCAGCGCATGATCGAGCGCGCCCTGCGCCAGCCCCAGCATCTGGGCGCCGATGCCGATCCTCCCTTCGTTCAGCGTCTCGATGGCGATCTTGTAGCCCTTGCCGATTTCGCCG
>DATAZF010000175.1:0-11211 GCA_036272235.1 Bryobacteraceae bacterium
GTCACGAACGCCGCCGACCAGACATCCGCAGTTGCCCCCGGCGGTCTTGTCACGGTTTGGGGTTCCGGGATGAGTTCAGTAAATATGGCGGCCTCTTCGCTGCCTTTGGCGACCGGACTGAATAACGTGTGTCTTTACGCGAATTCGATTCCCGTGCCGCTGCTGTTCGTGTCGCCGAACCAGATCAACGCTCAGTTGCCTTTTGGGATGCCGCTGGGTGCGAATCTCGTGCTCGCCAATCCGAATGGCTCGAGCGCTCCGTTCACCCTCTCGGCCCAGCCCACGGCGCCGGCGATCTTCCGCACGAACGATGGCACGCCCCTGATTGTCCGCACGGTGGATGGCAAGTTCGTGACCGACGACACGCCGATCCATCTCAATGAGGTGCTCAATATCTTTCTGACTGGCCTGGGTCCCGTAACCCCCAACGTCGCTTCCGGCGCGGGAGGACCCGCTGGTCCGCTCGCGACGACGACTACGCCTCCGATTGTCTACATTGGCGGATCGCCGCTGTTTATGCTGTGGTCAGGTCTGGCACCCGGGTTTGTCGGCCTCTATCAGGTCAACGTACAGGTGCCGTTCCACAATGTGCCCACTGGCGACAGTATTCCGTTCACCGTTGTGCAGGGAGCGGCGCAGACGCAAGTCAAAGTCAAAGTCGAGCAATGAGGCGAGACAGGCCAAACCGCCTGCGCCACCATAAACTGAATGAATGACCGATTCCGCGCTGCTCGCGCACATCGCGAAGCAGCCGCACGGAAAGACAGGCCTCAAGCATCTCTTCAAGGAACTGCGGATCAAGGGCGGCGATCGTCAGATCGTTGAGACGGCCCTTGATCGTCTTGTCGCGCGCGGCGATCTCGTGGAGGTTTCGAACGGCCACTACGTCGCGACTTCCCGCAGCCGCGAATTCATTGCCGGGCGCGTCGCAATGCATCGCGACGGCTACGGCTTTTTGATTCCCGATCAGCCGATCCCCGGTGTTTCCGGCGATCTCTACCTCGGCCGAGAGAACACGCACGGCGCCATGAACGGCGATCGGGCAATCGGCCGCATTTTGCACGCAGGGCACACGGGCCGCACCGAAGCGGAGATTGTCCGGATCCTGCGGCGCGCGCACCCGACAGTGGTCGGCGAATTTCGTATCCATCGGCGCGGTTTCTTCGTGGTGCCGCATGACGAGCGCCTCACGGAATGGATTGAAATACCGGAGGACCTGGCGATCCCTCCGGCAGCCGAGAGCGGCAACGCGCAGGTGGACCGGATCGGCCCGAAAGCTATCGAGATTTCCGACGTCAGCCAGCTTGACGGCATGATCGTGAATACCGAGCTGATCGAATACGGCGATCGCAAGGGACCGCCCGTCGGACGCGTGATCGAAGTCCTGGGGGCGCCGGGCGATTTCGGCATCGACGTAGAGATCGTCATCCGCAAGCATCATCTGCCGAATCGGTTTCCCGCTGCCGTCGTGGACCAGGCGCAATCGATTCCGGCTGTCATCACTGCCGCGGAACTCAAAGGACGGCGGGATTTTCGCGAGCTGCCGATCGTCACCATCGACGGCGAAACGGCGCGCGACTTCGACGATGCCGTGCTGGTCGACAAGCTGCCCAATGGCCATTACAGCCTGCAGGTTCACATTGCGGACGTGAGCCATTACGTGACTCCCGGCAGCGCGATCGATGGCGAGGCGCGTTTGCGCGGCACCAGTGTTTACTTTCCGGACCGCGCGGTCCCGATGCTGCCATTCGAGCTCTCGACCAACATCTGCTCGCTCATGCCGCACGCCGACCGCCTGGTTGTTTCGGCCCTGATTGAGTTCGACCGGGCCGGCGAGCCGCTGCACTTCGAGTTCTGCCGTGGCGTGATTCGCAGCGCCGAGCGCATGACTTATACGAACGTCCATCTGCTGCTGGAAGGCGACGCGGCGCAGCGAACCCGCTACGCTCCGCTGGTGGAACGCTTCGAGCTGATGCGCGAGTTTGCGGAGATCCTGCAGCGAAGACGCTACAAGCGCGGCTCCATCGACTTCGATCTGCCCGAGCCGCTGATCGAGTTCGACGAATCCGGCACGATGACGGGCATCGCGCGAAGCCCTCGTAATATTGCCAATCGCATCATCGAGGAGTTCATGCTGGCGGCCAATGAAGCGGTGGCCGCTCATCTCGAGCAGACCGGAAACGCCGCTATCTACCGCATCCACGAGCAGCCCGATCCGAAGCGGATTATGGAATTCGAAGAGATCGCCGCGCAGTTCGGGTACTCGCTCGGGGTGGGCGCAATACCGGTATCGCGCCATCGCGTCAAAGAACGCAAGCCTGAAGGGCGCAAGTCGTACAAGGATGTGGTCCTGCCGAAGGAGATCAAGCTCTCTTCGAAGGCGTATCAGCATCTCGTGGCGAAGATCGAGGGCAAGCCGGAAGAACGCATCCTGAGTTACCTGATGCTGCGGTCGCTGAAGCAGGCGCGTTACAGCGACGAAAACACCGGGCACTTCGCGCTGGCCGCCACCCACTATACGCACTTCACTTCGCCGATCCGGCGGTATCCGGACCTCATCGTTCACCGTCTCCTCGTTGCGTCTCTGGAACACCGCAGGTATTCCGATGAGATCGGGCTGAAGTCGATTGCCGACGAATGCTCTCTCACTGAGCGGCGCGCCGCCGAGGCTGAACGCGAGCTGGTCGAGTGGAAGAAGGCGAAGTTCATGGAGGACCGCGTCGGCGAGGAATTCGACGGCCTGATCATCAGCACTACCCGCTACGGATTGTTCGTCGAGCTCGCGGACCTGTTTGTCGAAGGGCTCGTCCCGATCGACACACTGCCGGACGATCAGTACACCTACCACGAGAATGTGCGGAAGATCATCGGACATCGCACGCGCCGGGAATTTTCCATCGGCGATCCGGTGCGCGTAATTCTCGACCGCGCCGATCCGCTCGAGCGCAAGTTGCAATTCTCTGTCGTCGAGCCGGTCAAACCGCGGAGGAAGAAGAAGCCATTGTGAGTTCGATCTGGAGTCCTGCAATTTGCGGTTGCAGGGGATAGCGTACTGGCTTCAACAATGAGGGCCGCGTGCGCTACTCCGAGGCTCCCAACTTTCGCAGCAGTTCCGCGACTCGCCGAGCGTCCGCTTCGTCTCCAACCGCGCCGCCCGAGCTCGCGGCGCCGGCGACAGTGGAGACGGTGGGCTTTTCACCGCCGATCCGGCGCGTGGACACAAGCCCCAGGGGAGTCAGGCCTTGCCGATCGCGGGCATTGACGCCGGCTCCATGTTCGATCAGATACTGAATTACTGCTTCGTATCGATGCGTCACAGCGGCATGTAAAGCCGTATCGCCCGCGTCGTTTGTGGCGTCAATGCCGCCGCTCGTCTCAAGCGCCGCCCTGACCACCGGGAGCACTTTGCTCTCGGGCTCGATCTTCCCGTAGTCAATGACGTTGATGCCGCGGCGGTCTTCGTTTGTTGCCGAATTGATGCCGGCAGCGACCATTAGCGCCGTCGATCCGTTCGGCATGGTCAGTTTGCAGTCCGCGCCCGCGGCGAGCAATGCCTGCATGATCTCCGGTTCCAGAAATTTCGCCGCGAGCAGGTAAGGCGTGGAGCCGACGAGGGGGGCCAGCAGGAAAGAGTCCGTCGAATTGCGGCGGACCGGCGTACCCTTCGTCATCCGGATATTGGGGTCTGCCCCATGGGCCAGCAGAGCCTTCACGAGGGGCAGATCGCTTTTGAGAATGGCCGCATGCAGCGCGGAATAGCCGATGCCCATGTCGTTGACATTCGCGCCCTTCTCCAGCAAGGTCAGGACGACCTGCCGGTGACCGCTCTGCGCGGCCACCACCATTGCGCTGGTTCCGTCGGGCAGCGCATCGTTTGGGTCGGCGCCAGCCGTCAGCAGTAACTTCGCGGAATCCGCGTCACCAGACCGCGCGGCAAAGAGCAATGGTGTGCTTCCGCCTCGCATGACGTCGTAATTCAGCTTTTCGCGGCCGGCCCGCTGCGTCTGTTCGCTGACAACCGTCTGGGAATACGAATGTGAACGGGCGCGAACGTCGGCTCCGAATTCCAGAAGCATGGCGACGACATCGGGATGGCCCTGCGCTGCAGCCCACATCAGCGCGGTCTGATTGTGTTCCGGCTCTGCTGCTTTGACGTTGGCGCCGTGAACCAGCAACGCTTTTACTGCGGCTGCGTTGCCGGTACGCGCGCAACTCATCAGTACGGTTTCACCGTTCAGGAGCTTCGCGTTTGGATCACCCTTCGCGTCAAGCAGCCGCTCGACCATCGCGCGACTCCCGTTGTTACAGGCCAGGTGGAGAGGCGTGGCGCCGAGATCGTTCGCCGCCTCCACTCGAGCGCCGGCGCGGATTAACAAATCCGCCATGGAGAGATTGTCGGAGTAAGCGGCAAAGTGCAGCGCCGTGGAGCGGTCGCCCTGCCGGGCGTTGATGTCCACATGCTGTTTGAGCAGACTCCGGGCCGCGGTTTCGTTCCCGGACTTTGCGGCATCAATCAGGCGCAAGTCCGCGGCGGCCGCTGTGCCGAGCGCGGCTGTCAGGGTTAGCGCCCAGTGCTTATACCGGACTCGCATTCGCTTTACCGAGCTTAAGAATGGCCGGATCGACTCTGCCCGTGCTGTCGCCGATGCCCTCCCGATTCACGCCGAACTGTTCCAGCAGCGTAAGGTGCAGATTAGCCAGAGGAACATTTTTCAAATGCGTGTGCCGGCCGCCCTTCAGGTTCCCCCCGCCGCCTCCGGCGAGCACGAATGGAATGTTCACCGGCGCGTGCGAGTTGCTGTCCGCGATTCCGGCGCCATAGATCATCGTGACGTGGTCGAGCAGCGTGCCCTCGCCGTCGGGCGTGGTCCGCAGCTTCTCCAGCAGGTAAGTGAACATTTTCACGTGATAAGCGTTGATCTTCGCCGTTTTCGCCACCTTTTCCGGTTCGCGCTGGTGGTGCGAGATCGGGTGGTGGGCGTCCGGCACGCCGATTTGCGGATAGGTCATGCCGCTCTGTTCGTGGCCCAGCATCAGAGTGATCACGCGCGTGAGATCGCTTTGGTACGCCAGCACCATCAGATCGAACATCAGCTTGAGATGGTCTTCCCAGTTCGCCGGCACTCCCGCGGGTCGCTCCACCAAAGGCAGGTCTTGATGCTGCCGGGCATGCTGTTGTTCCGCGATTTGAATGCGCCGCTCCACACCCCGAATGGCATCGAGATACTCGCTCAACTTCGTGCGATCGGCGGCCGGAAGAGTGCGGCCGAGGCGCGAAGCTTCCTCGTTGACTGAATCGAGAAGGCTCTTCTGCTCCCGCGTGCGTGCCGCGCGCTCCCGGGGATTCGTACTGCGAGTATCCGAGAAGAGCCGCTCGAACACCAGCCGCGGATCGTTCTGCGTCGGCAGCGGCGTGGCGGGACCGGTCCAGCTCAGCGTGTTCGTGTAGGGGCACGCATATCCCGTATCGCAACTGCCCGCTGTTTCACCAGATTCAATCCCCAATTCCAGCGACGCGATTTGCGTCTGCTTGCCGGTTTCCTGCGCCAGGATCTGGTCGACGGATATCCCCGCATCGAGCCACGTTTCGCTGGTTGGCGGAGAAATATCCGTCAGAAAACGGGTGCTGGCTTTCGCGTGCGCTCCACCGGGACGCCCGGGAGTGGGGACGCAGTTCAAACCGCTCAGCACCTGGAAGTGTTCACGGAAAGGTTCGAGCGCGCGCAGCGTCGGTGTGAGTTCATAGTCCGGCCCCTCTTTGGCGGGCAGGTAATTCTCCATGATCATGCCGTTCGGTACATAGACGACGCCGAAACGATTCACCGGAGCGGTCGCGGCTCGCAGTGCAAACGCCGGTATCATGCTGTCGAGTAATGGAAGAGATACCGTGGCTCCGAGCCCGCGCAGCACTTCGCGGCGTGAAAGCGATTGTTTCAAAACGATCATTTCAATTCCCCTGGGCCGCAGGCTCGGCCACGCCCTTGTTGAATGGAGGACTGTTCACAATGCCCCAAATGATGGCGGACCATCGATCGTCCTGCTGGTCCGCATCGCGCGCGATCCTGCGGATGGCGGGCATATCGGAAAGCTCGATGCCCCGGCCGATCGCATACGCCAGAAGTTTCTCCGTGAACGTCCGGACAAAATCCTCTCTGTGACTGACCATGAGCCCGCGCAGACCTTTGATTCCGTCAAACCGCGTGCCGTCCGGCAACGCTGCGGCGGCATCGATCGGAGCGCCGTCACTCTCAGTCCGCCATTTGCCGAGCGCATCGAAGTTCTCGAGCGCGAAGCCCAGCGGATCCATCCGCCGATGGCAGGAAGCGCACTCCGCGGCCTGACGATGGAGCTCCATTCTTTGACGCAACGACTGGGGCTGGCCGTCCTGACCGGGATCTTTGAGGGCCGGCACGTTGGGAGGCGGCGGCGGTGGCGGCGCGCCGAACAGATTGGTGAGGAGCCAGCGTCCGCGCACTGTTACTGAAGTCCGGTTGGGATAGGAAGTAACCGCGAGGATACTCGCCTGTCCCAGCAATCCGCCACGAATCCCATCGGTAAAATCCACGCGGCGAAAGCGCGGTCCATATATATTCGGGATCCCGTAATGCTGCGCCAGCCGCTCGTTCACAAACGAATAGTTGGCGGTCACGAGGTCCGCAACGCTGCGGTCCTGTTTGATTTGATCGGCGACGAAGAGTTGAGTCTCACGCGCCATCGACTGGCGCAGGTTCTCGTCGAATTCCCTGTAGATGTCGGTATCCGGAGTCAGCCCGCTTAATTTACTCAGCCCCAGCCACCGGTTGGCGAAGTCGTCGACCAGCGCGTGCGACCGCGAATCGCGCAGCATCCGCTGTACCTGTTGCTTCACAATTCCGGGATCTTTCAACTGCCCTGAAATCGCTGCGTTCAGTAGCTCTTCATCCGGAATACTGCTCCAGAGGAAGAACGATAAGCGCGACGCCAGGTCGAGACCGCTAAGGTTGTACGCCGCGCCGGAACTCAGCTTCTGCGGCGCGCTCTCAACCCGAAACAGAAAACTCGGCGCAGCGAGGATTCGTTCGAGCCCCATCTGGATGCCCGCATCGAAATCCTTTTCCTTGCGCCCCGTGCGGTAGAAGCCAAGGATTGCGTCGAGGTCTTCGGCGTTGACGGGACGCCGGTACGCCCGCCGGGCAAGAGTTCCGAGGATCTGGCGCGCACAAGCGTCATCCGCGGCAGAGGTCTTCGGCGAGCAAACAAAAATCCGCTTGCGACTCGCCGAGTCACCGCGCGAAACGCTCCCATATGGTCCGCCGATCATGACAAACTCCACCGCCGGGTTCCCATGATAGTTTTCGTTGGTCGTGCGCGCGAAGCCGATTTGCCGCGGCTGCAGAATGCCCTCCGGCTCCCACAGGCTCTCGACGAAGGAAACGCTGACGTCATGTTCTCCCGCCTTTACGGGGATCCGCACCTCGAGACCCGCGTCGGCCGTGTGCATGTATACCTCGTACCCGGGAGAGCCCTGCGTGTTTCCGGCGAAACCCTCGGGCGTTGTCATGCCTTTGGCCTCGCCACCCACCGTGAAGCGCTGGATCCGCGCGCCGTCAAGCCGGATGTCGACCTGGTGCGGCTCGCCCATGCCCATGATGTAGTCGTAAAACTGGCGGCGCAGCAGAACTTTGATCGTGTACTCGCCATTGGCGGGAAAGTTATGGTGGATCGATCCGCCGCCCTGGGAACCGAACGGCAGATCGTCTCCCATGTGGTCATCCTGCACGAGCAGCTTCGAATATCTGTAAGTTTCAATAGCCGGAGGCGTCGTCGGATCGCCCACTGCAAGACGGCTGACTGAGCGTGCTGCGGCCAGGTAGTTTTCGAGCAAAACCTGCGACACGGAAAGAATGCTGGCGACGTTGTCGAAGCCGTCCTGATCGGAATCGTCCGCCGGGAGCAGGGTTTTGCTGTCGATGTTCAGATCCAGCAAATCGCGAATGGCGTTCGTGTACTCGGTGCGATTCAGCCGATGGACAGGCACTCGGCCGGGACTGGGGTGGTCTGCGGCCGCCCGATCGAGCGCGGATTCCAACTCGAGAGTTGCAGTGCGATATGTAGCGGCATCTGGCCTTGGGAGGCCTGCGGGCGGCATCTCGCCGGTGCGCAACTTGCGGGCTACTTTCTCCCAGATATCCGGATGTTCGGCGATGCGGTCCGCTGCGGCTGGATCGAGTACAAGCCCGCCGGCTTTCAGACGGGCGTTATGGCAACCGGTGCAGTATTGCTGAATGAGGGCTTTGGCGACCGGCTTTTTTGCAACTGGATCCTCGGCCCCCAGAGGTATGGCCAGGGCGGCGATGAAGGCAGTGCAGAGGCATTTCCACACGATGGAACGGCCGCTCATTGGCAACGATAGTATTCCAGCGGGAAGTGGGGGTCAATCGGGGGACGGCGCTCTACAGGTCCACGCTCCACTGAGCCGGGCTTCATTTTCCTGACGATGCGGCGACGCCGCGATAGTGCATAGGCTTTAGCTTTTTTAAAGCCGCAGGAAGGCGATTCCTCCTCGCACCTGGGAGTCGCACCCACACAACCGCTGTCTGCCGGATGCGTTATGCTGATGCCAGAATGAGAACCACCCCAATACTCTGCCTCTCCGCGCTCTTTTTTGCCGGAATCTTTGGCGGACTTTTGACGGCTCAAACACAGCCAGGTCAAACACGTGAACCCCAGGACCTGCAGCTCAGCAAAAGCCGCGGAACCGCCGGTGCCCCGAGGCAGGATCCCAACTGGCCGCCGACCGGAAAAACACCTCGCACCGCCGACGGCCACCCGGATCTCAGCGGCAACTGGCAGCCCAACGCCATTCGCGAAAACGTCGACCTGATCGGCGCGGGTGTCGATGTACCGCTACTGCCCGGCCCGAAAGCGGTGTATGAGAAACACAAGGAGGGTCTCAGCAAAGACGATCCTGAAGCGCGTTGTCTGCCGCCCGGCGTTCCGCGCATGAGCACCACGCCCTATCCGTGGAGCTTTATTCAGACCAAAGATCTGCTGGTAATCGTGTATGAAGGTGGAGCGCACATCTGGCGCAAGGTCTTCCTCGATGGGCGTCCGCACGATCCGAATGTCCAGGAGACCTGGCTTGGCGATTCCATCGGGCATTGGGAAGGCGACACGCTGGTGGTCGAAACAGTTGGACAGAACGACATCACGTGGCTCGACGAATCCGGTGTCCCCCATTCGGACCAAATGAAAGTGACGGAACGCATCAGCCGCCAGGACCTCGGCCATTTGACGATCGAACACATCATCGACGACCCCAAAACGTTTTCCAAACCCTGGCGATTCACGACGCATCCCACTTTGCTAAAAGGCGAATTGATCGAGTACATCTGCCAGGAGAACAATAGAGATATTCAGCACTTGATCGGAAAGTAAGGAGCGCATCCGGAGGCGCGGCGCTCAATGGTCCGTCCGCCGACCGGTCTTTTGTTCTTCGCACATGCTGTGGTCAGTTTCCTGTGCCCGGACCCGCGCCGAACCGTCTGGACTCCCGAGCGAAGCGGGCCGCGTAGATGGCCTCAACGTAACGACGGTGAACCGCGTCGGCGATAAGTGCGGGTAGCCTCTGGGAAACACTATATAGGGGAAACACTATGTCGAGTAGCGGCGCAATCATCGGGGTGTCGGACCACGGGGGCTGGGCAGTACTGGTCACTGTCGCGGGCGATGGTACGCTCCTGGAGCGCCGCCGCGTCGAGCTTGTGGACGAGGAACTGCCGAAGATTCCTCACCATAGCGAAGCGCAGAGGCTCCCGCTCGACGAGGGCGTGGAACTGGTCGAGCGCGTGCGCATATCGGCAAGCCGCCACGCGAAGCTGGCCCTCGATGCTGTCGCGATGGCCGTTCCCTCGCGTATCCTCGGTATCGCGCTTCGCGAGTGCCAGCCGCTTCCGGCGAGCGTCGCGGAGCGGATCACGAACTACCGGGCGCGGAACGTTGCGGACTGGGTGATGTACCGGCAGGCTCTCGCCGCGGCGGCCGAGGCGCGTGGCTGGGGAGTCCATTGGTACGACGCGAAGAAGATAGTTGGCGCCGCCAGCGCGGCGCTGCAGCTCGACTTCGACGCCCGTTTCCTTCAGTTGAGGAAGTCACTCGGGCCACCGTGGGGCAACGATCACAAGATCGCAATGGCTGCGGCGCTCGTGGCGAAACGCTCCTGACGGTGGCGCGTTGGATATAAACGCGACGCCCTGTGCTCAAGCCGCCATCGGGTTCGTAGCGATTTCCGTAAACGATAGAAAAATAAACGGATTACGTCAGTTAATTGGTTCGTTTGGTAAATGGCTGCGGCCGCCCTGGAACATCCGGGCAAGCCAATTCCCAAACTCGTGCGTCAAACAAAAAACGGCGCGACTTGAAAGGAAATTCCGAATATGATTCGTGCAATGGGGGTAGCCACGCTGATCGCTTCGCTCGGTTCGTCTGGCTTCTGCCAATCCGCTGCGGATGCAAGAAGCCCGAACGCCAGGCTGGAATTCGAGGTGGCTTCCATCAAGCCCTCGGTAATGCCGGGCGGAAGAGGCATGATCAGGATCGGAGGCCGCGGTGGTCCCGGAAGCGCCGACCCGAGCCGCGCGACCTACAATTTCAGCAGCCTGCGGGATTTGTTGATGGATGCATACAGCATGAAGCGGCACCAGATCGCTGGCCCCGACTGGCTGGATGCCCAGCGATTCGATGTTGTTGCCAAGGTTCCCGATGGCGCCACCAAAGAGCAGGTCAGGATCATGTTGCAAAACCTGCTGGCCGATCGTTTCAAGCTCGCCGTTCATCGCGAGACGAAAGAGTTGTCCATGTATGCCCTCGTTGTAGCGGGCGGCAAAGGGCCCAGGCTCAAGGAAAGCACGGTTGCGGATCCGCCTCCAGCGGCCAATCCTGCATCTAAAGACGGAGAGAGCCCCGGGCCGATGGGCGGATTGAAAATTGGAGCGGATGGCTGCCCGGAAACGCCGGCCGTGATGGCCATTCGTCCGGCGAACTTTCAGGTGATGACGCCCAACGGCGCGTGCATGATCTCCAACGGCCAATCGATCCCGGGTCTGGCGGACCAGCTTTCCAACCAGTTCGATCGGCCGGTGGTCGACATGACAGGCCTGAAAGGCAAGTACGACATCAAGCTGCGCTTCGATCCCTCCAGCATGCCCGGCTTGGGTGGAATGGGAGGGATGA
>DATAZF010000176.1:0-26573 GCA_036272235.1 Bryobacteraceae bacterium
AAGAGGTAAAGCCCTGTGGATTGCCCGAAGAGTGGCGAGGAGAGATTGCCGACATAATTGCCGCCGTTGACCGTGTTGAACACGTTGTTGACCTCGACGTTGACGTTGAGGGAGTAGCGGCGTTCGGAGTTGGCAGCCGGCAACTTCGCTTTGCCAAAACCGAAAGTGCGCCCAACACGACCATTAAGATTCCACATGCCGGTTGCGTTCAGGTAGTCGCGGGGCACGATCGTCTGACCCGGGATGGGATTCGTGTCGAACGCACCGAACTTCGTGATTACCACGCTGGGGCGCGAGAGATCAGTCGCGAAGGCGGGGCGGTCGTTGGTAAACGTATCGCCATTAATGTCGCTGCCAATGGTGAGGTCATAAGGCTGCGCGGAGGCGATGATGAAGAACGGACTGACTTGAATACCGAGCGGCGCTTTCAGGGTGCCTTCGAGGGTGAAGTAGTGGTGGCGGTCGAAGTTAACGCGCGAGTCATCCTGGCTGAGGTTGAATGGATTCGACGGCACTGAGGTATCGCCGTTTCCGGTGGCGATCAGACCGGTGTAGTATGCCGACAGCGACACTCGCGGGCTGATCTTATTCGTAACGGTCAACCAGAACAGGTTCTCGCGAATCACTGTCTCCGGCTCGTACACGAAAAGGTTGCCGGCCGCGTTTCCGAGAGGCCGAACGCCGCTCGAAGGCTCGCCGGGGACGAACGTTCCGGGCAGGGGCGTATTGACGTTCACGGTGGTGACGAGATGGGTCGCCCACACATTCAGATAGGTCGCCGAAAAGGTGGTCTTGCCTGGCAACTGGCGCTCGAAAGTGAAAACACTCTCGCGGACGGTGACCGCTTTCGTATCGTCCTGAATTCTGTAAGTGATGGGCGGCTGCTGCTGCGCAAGGAGAGTGGTCACTGAAGGAATGGCGGGAAAGAAGCTCGGATCGCTGACGATGAACTGTTGCTGATTCACGCCGTTGAACCGTTGCTGCTGCAGGATGCTGTTCGTCGAGTAGCGGCTGTAGAACCAGCCGAGGCCCGCGCGAATGACGGTCTTCGGAGGAGGTCCGCCATCCCTGGCGCCGGGTGACCAGACGATGGCGAAGCGAGGCGCCCAATCGGCGTGATCGGAGATGTTGGTCTGCCCCTCGTAGCGAAGGCCGAGATTGATGGAGAAGTTGGGGCGAAGCCGCCACTCGTCCTGCAAATAAATCGAGGCATCGGTGACACCGATTGCCGCGCGGGGATTCCCGGCGGCGATGGAGAATTGCGAAGCTCCTCCGCCAAGTGACTGGATGAGCTGCGCGGGGTAGCCGAGCTTGTCGAAGAGGAGGGTCCGCCGATATTGCTCGAGGGAAGTGATGGGAGCAGTGAGCGGCTGGCCGTTCGATCCGAACTCGACCTGATTGTTGGCGTCGAGCACGGGAGCATTGCTGACGCCGAAAAAAGAAAAGGTCCCGCCGAAATTGTTGGGGGAGATATCCGTAATTCCGGTATAGCGGAGGCGAGCACCGAAGCGAACTGTATGAGCCTGGTGGACAACGGTAGTGTTGCTCTGGAACTCGTATTGATCCCAAAGGTTGGAGGCCCTGCCGACCTGCGCGCCGCCCCCGTTGAACGCTCCGGAGACGTTGATGCCCGGAGTTGAATTGTCGCCGAACTGTTGCGTTAGTATTCGCGACCAGGCGAACTTCGTATCCGTAACGGCGCTTGCGTTGAGAATGGCGGTCTCGGAGAGACGTATGTCGTGCCGCGAAATCTCGCTGCTGTATTCGCGGGAGGGCAAGCCGTATTGACCGACGCCGTTGTTGTCGCGGTTGCTCAGATAGTACTGATAGCTGCCGGTAAACGTGTTGTTGGCGGAGATCTGGTAATCGAGGCGGGCGCTGCCGTTGATGTCGCCGCGAGGCGTTACGACAGTGGACCGGACCGGTGTATCCGCAAGCGTGATGGGATCGAGTGTGACCGCATTAATCAACGCTGTGTTGTCGATGGTACTGTGCGAGAAGTTCAGCAGAAATGAAGCGCGCTTGCTCAGAGGGCCGCCCAGGTTGCCGGTGAACATTCGGTTCAGGTAGTCCGCTTTGTTGGCAGCGTAGGGATTGCGAGAGTTGAAATACGCATCGCTGTCGGTGAGCCCGAAGCCGCCGCGAAAATTGTCGGCGCCCGGTTTGGTGATGATCTCGATGCGTCCGAAACCCGGGCCGTCGTATTCGGCCGAGAAGGGGTTCTGGTTCATCCGGATCTCTTTGATTGCGGCTTTGGGCGGGAGCTGCCCCCCGCTGAAGCCATCGAGGAGAATCTGCGGACCGCCGTTTAGCATGGCAGCGGGTCCGGCAAGCTGGGTCAGCATATCGCTGAGATCGTCGGGATCGTCCGGGAGGGCATCGAGGTCGTCGCCGGAGACGACCAGCGCGGAGGCATTGCGCGAAGCGTCAGGGCTTAGCTCGGGGCCGGCCCCGCCGGAGACGGTGACTTCCTGCCTGCCGCCGCTCAGGACCATCCGGACAGGCAACTGAACGCTGCGGCTGGCGTCGATAGTCACAGTTGTCGCGAAGGGCTCAAAGCCATGAAACTCGGCTTTGAGTGTATACTCGCCCGGCACGAGATTGGCGAAAAGGTACGAGCCGTCGGCTCCCGTTGTGGCGGCCCTTCTTGTATCGCCGATCATCAGGGTCACCGATGCCGAGGGAATGACGGCGCCGGAAGAGTCGCTGATAACGCCGCGGAGCGATCCAGTCTGCCAGGCTGTGACGGCCATCGCGAGAAGGAAGAACGCCAGCACCGCAATGAATAAATTGCGCAAATTTATGTAGTTTATAAATTAACATCACGCCGATAATCGCGCTGGCGGACAAGAATTAAACTCGAAAAGCCGAGGAACATTAATCCAGGTTCCGGCCAACGCCACCGCCCGCCGCGGGCCGGAAAAGGGAAAAGACCCGCCGGGTATAATTCGTGCTGACCATATGAGATCGTTTCTATTTGCAAGTGCGAGCGCGGCGATGCTGCTTGGCGCGATGGCTCAGCCTGTGGCGGCGCAGTGGGAGGTTCGCACAGGCGGCATTCCACGGCTCGCCGACGGCAAGCCTAACCTGACCGCTCCCGCTCCGAAAACAGCGGACGGCAAGCCCGACCTCTCGGGGATCTGGGAACCCAACGGCATCAAATACCTCATTAATATCGCGGCGGATTTGAAACCGGGCGACGTTCCGTTCAAACCCGAGGCTGAAGCGCAATACAAAATGCGCATCGAAAACCACGGACTCGACGACCCCGATTCGCGCTGTCTGCCTTCCGGCATGCCGCGAAAGGACGCGATCACGTCACCGTACAAGATTCTGCAGATGCCCGGCGAGATCGTTTTCCTGTATGAATCGCGAACCACTTTCCGGCAAATCTTCACGGATGGCCGGGCTATTCCGAAAGATGTGCAGCCTACATGGGACGGCTACTCGGTGGGCCATTGGGAAGGCGACACGCTGGTCGTCGAGACGCGGGGAATGAACGGGCGGACCTGGCTTGACAGCAACGGCCATCCTCTGTCGGACGCGATGCACCTTAGCGAAAAGTTCCGCCGTCCGGATTTCGGGCACATGGAGATCGAGATTACGATCGACGATCCGAAGCTGTACACGAAGCCGTGGACTATAAGAGAGAATCCGCATCTGCTCACGGATACAGAACTGATCGAATACATCTGCAACGAGAACGAGCAGGATCTGAAGCATCTGGTCGGCAAGTAACGCGCAGGGCCTCCGGGCCGCAACTTCCTGTCTCGTCTTGGCGGCGCATACAGGGTCAACCCGGCGAGGACGGTCGGAGCGACCTGGTCGGCGGCGGATTACGAATTGACGTCGGCAGCGTTACGCGCCGTGTTTGCGACGGCATTCATTGCGAGAACGCCAGTTGAGTCCTTAACCCACAGGAGGACGGAATCGCCACGGTCCGAAAGATTTCCGCAAACTGAAAAATCCACCGTATCGAAGACCGGGCCAACGGCGCGGAACTCGAAGCGGGTGACCGTGGATGCGGGCAGGTTGCGGTGCAGGAGATCCATCAGCAGTGTGGCGAGCAGCGGTCCGTGCACGACCAACCCGGGATATCCCTCGACTTCCGTCGCATAGCGGCGGTCGTAGTGGATGCGGTGGGCGTTGAATGTCAGGGCCGAATAGCGAAACAGCAGGACGTCATCGGGATGGATGCGCCGCTCCCACGAGGGATCCGTTGGCGCGAACTGCGAGGGAGGCAAGGGATCCTCGGGGCGTGAATGATCCCGATACACGATATCGTGTTCTTCGGTGATCGTGAGTCCGGCGGCGTTGGCGATTTCGTGGCGCACCAGGACGAAGACGAGAGGGCCGGAGCGGCCTTGCTTAAACCGCACGTCCTCGATTCGGGAAGTGCGGGTGATGACGTCGCCGGCGCGTAAGGGCGCGTGGAATTCGAGACGCCCGCCGGCCCACATGCGGCGCGGCAGGTCGACGGGCGGCAGAAAACCGCCTCGATGAGCATGACCGTCACGGCCGAGTTGCGAGTGGCGGTGAATCGGGAGGAAGTAGAGCCAGTGCCAGAGAGGCTGGAGCGGGCTGCCGGCGCGCGGCGAATCGAGGTCGAGGGTGGCCGCAAGAGCGGCTATTGGTGCGGCCGTAACGACATCGGCCACGATTTCACTGCGGCCGATCCATTCGCGAAGATGGGCGATGTTCAAACCGGCTACGTTAACACACCGATCTGATAGACTCCCGGATGAAATCGCGCGCATGGCAACCAGCATTCGGAGCACAACAACGCCGGCAGCGAAATCTCCGAACCAAACTGCCCCAAATCAGCCGGTAGAAGGCTTGCGGGTGTGGGTGCCGGTCCTCGTGATGATGACCTGCTCGTGGCTTTCGTATATCGATCGCCAGGCTCTCGCGGTCATTTCGCCGATGGTCCTCAAGGATACCGGGCTTTCGGCGGCCGACTACGCCGACGCCGTCTCCGCCTTCTCGATTGCGTACATGATCGGCAATCCGCTGTGGGGTTCCCTGCTGGATTTTGTCGGACTGCGGCTCGGGATGCTGATCGCTGTCGGAATCTGGACCGTCGCCAGCGCGTCGCACGCGTGGATGACCGGACTGCTGGGATTCGCAGCCGCACGGGCCCTGCTCGGTTTCGGCGAGGGCGCGACATTTCCGGGAGGCCTTCGCACAGCGGCGGATTCATTGCCGCTCAGCAAACAATCGCGCGGCATGGGCATCTCATACAGCGGCGCCTCCGTGGGGGCAATCGTCGCGCCGCTGATTGTGACGCCGATCGCGCTGCGATTCGGCTGGCGGGCGGCGTTCCTGGCGACAGGCGCGCTGGGCGCAGCGTGGCTCGTAGTGTGGTGGTTTGTCGCACGAGCGCCGTTGCTGCCGCCCGTGGCGCGCAAGACGGGAAAGATCACCTGGCCAAACATCCGCGAGAGGCGGTTCTGGCTGCTGGTGATTAACTTTGGGCTGGGAGGCGCAGCGTTGGGTCCCACGCTGTATTTGAGCCCGCTCTATCTCAACCGCGTGATGGGTTTATCGCAGGCGCAACTGGGAGAGGTCCTGTGGATTCCCGCGCTGATCTGGGAACTCGGCTATTACTTCTGGGGATGGATCGGTGACCGCTTTGTGCGCGAGAACCCGCGACCGATCCGGCTGTATATTCTGCTGACGATCCTGGCGCTCGTGCCGGCGTCGATATCCCGCATCCATTCGTGGCCCGTGGTACTGGCGCTTTTTGGCTACGCGATGTTCATCGCGGTCGGGTTTATCGTGATGTCGCTGCATCTCGGGGCGCGCGCATATGGGCGCGACGAGACGGGAATGGTCGCAGGCGTCGGGTCGGGAGCGTGGTCGGCCGTGGTCGCGATCCTGTTACCGATATACGGGCGGTTGTTCGATCACCAGATGTATACGGCGACGTTTGTGTCGCTAAGCGTCATTCCGATTTTGGGGACGGCGCTCTGGTGGTGGATCGGGCGGCCGACGCGGGATTGATTACGCTGATTTTCGGCGCAGGTCAGGAAATCGACCACGCGCCTTCGATTGGTAAAGCCGCGCCGTTGATATCGCGACTTCCAGGGCCGCAGAGAAACACCATGAGATCGGCAACGTCTTCCGCGGCGATGAAGCGCCCGCCTGGCTGTTTGCCCTCATGAAATCGCTTCTCCGCCCCGGCGCGGTCGAGGGAGTGATCAGCCATCATTTTCCGGATAGCCGCTTCATGCACCGGCGTGAGAACCGAGCCAGGGCACACGGCGTTGCAGGTTATGTTGTGGCCGAGGAGCTCAAGGGCCACGGCACGGGTCATTCCGATTAGCGCGGTTTTCGCCGTCACATAGTTGACGCGGTTGGGAGCGCCGATCAGACCGTAAATGGATGAGACGTTGATAATGCGGCCCCAGCCGCGCGTCTTCATCGCAGGGAGGGCGAGGCGGATCGTGTGGAAAGCGGCGCTCAGATTGACGGCAATGCCTTCATCCCACGCAGAGATCGGGAACTCCTCGACCGGCGCGGCACAGCGAACGACCGCATTGTTCACCAGAATGTCGACTGCGCCGAAGGCCTCTTCCGCGGCGCGGAACATCTGTTCGATTTCACCGGGGTGCCGGAGATCGGCACCGGAGTAAAGAGTGTTGATATGGTGCGAGTCCTCAAGACCGGATCTTGCCTGCGCGATCTCAGCGGGTTCCGCGAATCCGCTGAGGACTATGTTGCATCCGGCCGCGGCGAAACGGTGTGCGGCGGCGAGACCCAGCCCGCCGACTGAGCCGGTGATCAGGGCGCATTTTCCGTTGAGCATTGGGAAACAAACAGCGTCAGCAGGATCGCCGGCGCTACACAGCCAGGCTGACGACGGCCTGGTCGTAGGCGCACGAGCCCATGCCACCTTCTTCAAAAATGTCGCGTTCGGCAATCCACTGGAAAGATTCCTCGTAGACTTCCTGCGTGTAGGGCTCAAAGACGATGCGCTCGCCGGGTCCCCAGCGCCGCGTGTCCATCTGCGGGAGAAAACGCTGCGGGAATTCCTTCTTGTAGTAATGCGTGAAGCGCTCGGGATGCAGATCGATATCGCGCTGCGCGAAGCGAAGCGCCCGGAAATACTTCTTTACATCCTCCGGATCGGGATCGCCCGTCAGCATAGTCGCCATCATGAAGGTCGTGTCGATGATCTTGCGAAAGCCGAGTTGTTCGGCGAAGTAGTAGGGTCCGCTGAAGAGAGAACAGGCGGGCGCCGCGCCGTCGATCAGGAGTTCCATGCGACGGAAGAGAAGCCCTTCGGCGAATGAGAGATTGATTTCGTCGCGTTTGAGATACGGCTCCAGCGCCTGGATGGTCGAGTAGTGGCTGCCGGATTGAAATCCGACGGAAATCGGGACGCCCGCGAGATCCGACGGCGTCTGGATGGGCGAGTCGCGCGGCACAAAAATTCCGGAAGGCGAGACCGAGTAAGCGTCACCGTAGAGCTTGCCGTGGCCATTTGAGGCGGCGACATTCACTGTCCAGTGGCAGGCGCAACTAATATCGGAATGGCGGCCGCGCTCGAAGGTCTGGTAAGCGCCGACTTTGTCGCCAAGGTCGTGCTTCTTGCCTTCCTTCGAGATGAGTTCGTCGAGGAAGTCATAGTCGAGGCCTTCCGATTTGAAGTAACCCTTCTCCTCGGCGACCCATTCGTGGAGCCGCATATGCGGCGCGATAACAAACTTTGTTTTTGACACGATCAGCTCCTATTTCGTTCCGTCGAATACGACGCGTCCATCCACCACCGTGAGGACGGATTTCAAACTTTTGATAGCTTCGTCCGGTACCTTCTTCGGATCCGTATAATCGCCGCTCAGTACGACCACATCGCCAAGTTTGCCGAGCTCGATCGAGCCGAGCTTGTCTTCCTCATGGAAGAACCAGCCGTTCTCAGCCGTATAAAGGCGCAGCGCTTCCATGCGCGTGATCTGCTGGCCGGCGTTGACCATGGCGCCCGCGGCATTCTTGCCGGTGACCATGTAATAGATGATCAACCAGGGGTCGAGGGTCGAGATCTGAGCAGAGTCCGATCCCGCGCCGACGTGAATGCCGCTGTCGAGAATCATTCGCAAAGGCGGACCGCCACCGGCCGCCCCCAGATATTCGAACGGGTGGACGGCGATCCCCGCGCCCATCGCTTTCAGGCGATCGAGCAGCGGCTTGTCGATGCGCGGCGCGTGCGCGATCGACCAATGCAGCGAGGCAATCGGCGTCGTCGCGTTGACGGCTTCGAATGTCGAGACGGTCAGCTGATCTTCGGCCGGCGACAAGCTGTGCTGCTGGAACGTCAGGCCGTGCTTCGCCACGAAATCGAGAGCGGTTTTGTAATTGGGGGGCGGCGTGACCGTGCCGAACAGCGGCCAGTTGGTAGCGAATTCGCCGATTCCGGAAACCCGCATCATGTCGTCGCCGAACTCGGGGAAGGTGTTCAGAACACGCTCGGTGAGAAGCGGAATGGAGTTCTCCTTATCCATCGTGAGATAGAAAACGCGCAGCCGCATCGACATCCTGTGGTCTTTGTGGAGCGCGAGGAAGGCGTCGTACATGCGGAAAGGATTTCCGCTGGCGAGCGTGTCGAAGGTGAAAGAATCCTGCACATCCGGCGTGCCAGGAATGACGAAGACGCCCATGTCGGCGCTTGTGGTTACGCCGACGCGCGCCGCGTAAGACATCGCGTCCAGCGTTCCGCGTTTTTGATCGTCGAAAGTCTGGGCGGCGCGCAGGGCGTTCAAAGCGGCCAGCGATGGCGCGTTCGGGCCGATCGCTCCGGTCGCACTGACTGCGATGCCCTTCGATTCGAAAAATGCTTTTCCTTTCGAATTGGTGGCAGCGGGTCCTGTAAAGCCCAGATAGACGAAGGCCGGGTGATTCGGGACGGCAGCGTCGAGTTCGGCAAGTGTGGGCAGGCGTTTCTCGGCGAACTGCGCGGGGTTCCAACCGCCCATAGCAGTCAGAAATTCGCCCGGCGGGACGGTCTTGGCCCGCGCAGCGAACAGTTCCTGCACGTCGGCGATGGAGGTCGCAGTTTCTATTCGGGTGTCGTGTCCGGGACGCAGGCCGAGGGCCACGATGTGGTTGTGATTGTCGACGATACCGGGAATGGCGGTGCGTCCATGGAGATCGATGGTTTTCGTGCAGGGCGCGGTTTTGGAGGAGTTATCGAAGACGCCGTTCTGAATCGTTACGGAGGACAGGATGGAGTTCTTTTTATCCATCGTGACGATTTTGCCGTTGACGAACTTGAGATTGCGGGAGTTGGCGCAGGGGTCGTCGGCGGCTTGCGCGGCCATGGCGATGAGCAAGAGGACAGGGAGCAGAGCAGCGTTCATTTTGTGATCAATGATTTCACATCCGCATGAAGATGAACCTGAAGTTTAGTGCGCCGCGAAACGGGCTGGACAGTTTGTTCAACCTATTGGACACTAAAATGCAAATGGCGGAATCGCCCACCAATTCACTCGAGCGCGCCCTGATGCTTCTCGACATCGTCGAAAAGGCCCCAGGCGGACTTCGTAATGCCGAAATCAGCCGGCAGCTGCAAATACCGCGCAGCAGTTGTTCGTGGATCCTCGCGAGGCTCGAGCGGCAAGGGTATCTGGCGCGGGACGATAACACCAGTAGATACAAGATCGGCCTGAAGACCGTGGCGCTGGCTCACGGCGCATTGCGCGATCTGGGGTTCCGGTCCGGGGCCGAGCCGGTACTGTACAGGGTGGCGAGCCAAACCGGGCTGGCGGCGGGAGTCGGTGTGTTGGAAGGCGGCCATATCCTTCTCGTCGATCGCGTAGAACCTCCGGAAAGCGCCGGACAGACGCTCGTGCGTGATCGTCCGCGTGAGCAACGCGATATCGGAAGAGAGTTGCCCGCGCACTCGACCGCACTCGGCAAGACACTGCTGGCCTATTTACCGAAGGATGAGTTGACGCGCTATCTCGATGAGCACGCGCTCACGCGGAGAACCGCGAAAACGATTATTTCGCGGGATGGACTGCTGCTTGAGTTGCGCAGGATCCGGCACCGGGGTTACGCCATAGCAGACGCCGAACACGATGTCGGCGTGCGGGCTCTCGCCGCGCCGATCTTCGATTTCACAGGCAGCGTGCGGGCGGCAATCTCTCTGAACGGATCTCCCGCCGCCCCGATCTGGCGCGAGCCGAAAGCGCTGGTCGCATTCGTCACGGCGGCCGCGCGAGATATTTCCGGCAGCGCGCGGTTCCCATGGAACGGAAACGCTTGACCCTCCCATAAGGTCAGGGTGCAGCATTTGATTTGGGAGAGATCGGACGCTCTTGTATCGCGCGCGCGAATTCGCTCAGTTAGCCGGCACAACCGTTAAGGCACTCCATCACTATGACCGCTCCGGACTGTTGAAGCCGCGCCGCAGCCGCGCGGGCTACCGCATGTATCGGGAGCAGGACCTCACGCGTCTCGAACAAATTGTCGCGTTGAAGTTTCTCGGGTTGCCTTTGAAGCAGATCAAACTGCTGCTCGACAGGGATACGCTCCAGCTTCCTGAAGCGCTCCGCATGCAGCGGCGTGTGCTCGAAGAAAAGCGGCGGCTTCTTGATCGGGCGATTGAGGTCATCGTGCGAGCCGAAGGCATGATCCAGACCGGCGAGGCACCGGGCGCGGCCATTCTGAAAGAAATTATCGGAGCGATCGAAATGCAGGCGGAAATGCAAAACGATATCGAATTCATGAAGAACTACCATCGCGAGGAGGTGTGGACCAGTTTCAAGACCTGTCATCACGATTGGCCTTCGCGGGATTGGAACGAATTGTTCCACGACGTTGCACGTGCTCTCGCGGATGATGCCGGCAGCCTGAAATCGCAAAGCCTTGCCGCCCGATGGCAGGCACTGCTAGTCGCGGATTCAGACGGCGACGCCAAAAATCCACCATGGGCTGATAAGGGCATCGGCCGATCGGCAGTACTGGCTCCCACACAGCGCCGGGCGGCCATTGATATCCTGAGTGTTCGGCCTCTTCCGTCGATCCCACGCCACATATGATCATCGATTCCCACCAGCATTTCGTTCGTCTGGCTCGTCATCCGGAGGTGGAGGGCTACCGCGAGGCTCAGCTTTCCGGTAAGAATCCTGCCACTCCTCCCGAGGTCGGCGATACCGACGTCACGAAGAGCCTTCAGACGGTCGTCAGCCTAATGGAGACGCGCAAGATCGATATCGCTTTCGCGTCGCCGCGCGCCAAAGCTATGGCCACCCACGACGGAACAGTGGAGCAGAACGGTGCCTGGGCGGACCTGAACAACAGCCTCGTGCTTCGCGCGTGCAAATTGAATCCGGGACGCTTCGCTCCGGTAGGTATGCTGGGGCAGCATCAGTCGTGTCCCGGCGACCGCGTGGCGCGCCAGATGGAGCGTTGGGCCGGTGAAGGCTTCGTTGCGTTCAACCTGGATCCCGACGGCACCGGCGGCCGCTGGAGTAACCAGCCATTTACCGGAAAGCAGAACTACCCCATCTTCGAAGCCGCGCAAGCGCTCGACGTGCCGCTCGTTTTACATGGCAGCGAATCGATTAATCCGAATTTCCCGCACACCGCCGTGCAATATCTCGTCGCCGATATAACCGGCTTCGTGCAGCTCATGATTGCGAAGGATCTCTTCAAGGATTTCCCACGGCTTCGCTTTCTGGTTCCGCACGGCGGCGGCGCACTGCCCTGCCAGATCGGGCGCTGGCGCGCTGTCGCGAAATACAACAAGTGGGCGAGTCCGGATGAGATTCTCGGCTCCGGCAATGTATTTGTGGATACCTGCGTCTATAACGACCTGAACATGAAGATGCTTTTCGAGGCGGTGCCGCTCGACAACATCCTTTTTGGCTCGGAGTGCGACGGCGCGTTTCCTGGTGTGATGAATCCGGAAATTGAGGATCACGCGGATAATACGCGGCGCTACGTGGAAAATTCACCGCTGAACGATGCGGCGCGAGCACGCGTTTTCGCTGAGAACGCGAAGCGGGTTTATCCGCGGGCGGCGCACTGGATTACGGCACAGGCCGATCGTCTGTCACAAAGATAGTAAGGAAGTCTGGAAGCTAAAAAGCCGGATGATCCCCTTACAACCTGGATCATCCGGCTCGGCAAGGTTTAAAACAGGAATTTCACGCCGAACTGAATCTGCCGCGACGTTCCGACGGTTGAAGTGATCTGCCCGGCGTTGGAGGCATTGGCGACCTGGCCAGCAGGGGCGCCAGCCAGACCGTTGACTGCTGTAAATGCGCTGAGCGTCGGGAAGTTGAAGTTGGTGTGGTTCAGGATGTTGAACAGCTCAGCACGGAATTGCATGCTGACCCTTTCGCGAAGCCTGGTGTCCTTGGACACGGCAAAGTCGAGCGTAGTGTAGCCCGGGCTGGTCAGAACGCCTTTGCCGAGATCGCCAACCGTGCCCGCCGCCGGCAAAGTGAAGCACGCCGGGTTGTAATAGTGCGCGATCGACTGGTTCGCGGTCATGTCGCAGCCGGCAATCACGTTGGGGCGCACGGAGCCGAAGTTGTTTGAGAGCAGCGCGCGGTCATAACCGATCTGCGGCGAGTACGGAATGCCCGTACGCCAGGTTTCAATCCCGCTCACCTGCCAGCCGGTGACGAGGCGGTTGGCGTGAAACGGCAGCACATAGACAAGGTTCACGGTCAGGTTGTGGCGGATGTCGAAAGGGCAGTTACCATTTTCGCGGCTGCCGTCGTAAGGATCGGTCCACGCCGAGGTTCCCGCGTTGCCGCCGAGACCGCCATACGTGTATGAACCATCCGTGCAGTGCGACCACACGTACGACACATTGCCGACAAAATTGTTACTCAGCCGCGTGTTCCAGCTTGTCTGGAGCGAATTGTAATGCGACGAGCTGCCCGGGTTGGTCAGCACTTCCGTCCCGAAGGCCGGATTGATGCGCGGGTAAGAGATGCCGGTGGTTGGATTGCCGTACTGACGCGTACCGTCGGGCAGAATATTTGGAACGGGCGGGTTGTAATCGCGGAACGACAGCAGATCAACGCCGCGCGAGCCTACGTAGCCCACCGTAAGCACCGAGCCGTTGAAGAGCTCACGCTGGATGTTCAGGTTGTACTGCATCATGTATGGAGTTTTGTCGATGTTGTAGTCGGTGCCAAACGTCAGGCTGGGAAGCGGCGCGGCGACGCCCGATCCCTGGAACGGAATCGGGAACGACGGATTGTTCTGATTCAGTCCGCGGAACGGGGGCGTTCCCACATAGCCGGAGAAGAACTCGTAAGTCTGGGCCGGATCATGGAACATGCCGAAACCAGCGCGGACTGAAGTCTTGTGGTCTCCAAAAACGTCCCAGGCAAGACCGACTCTGGGGTCAAAGTTTTTGGTGTTGGGATTAGTGCGGAAAGCATTCGGCACGTGCGTATAGTCGGCGCCGTAGGGAGGACTCACAAGGTTGTAGAGGTTGTCGTGCACCTCAACCGGGTTGGTCTGGAACTCATAGCGAATACCCAGATTCACGGTCAGCTTGCGGGTGGCCTTCCAGTCGTCCTGAATGTAGGGCTTCAGGCTGATATCGCGGAAGTCGCGGTTCCCGTAATCCTGTCCGTCCTGGGCGCCGGTGAAGAGCGTGGGCTGAGCGGTCAGCAAAGCCACAAGACTCGGGAACGTGTACTGTCCGTTCCAGTAGGTGTAGCTATAGGCGTTGATCTGGTGACGGCGCACATGCACGCCGATTTTTATATTGTGGCTGCCTTTGGTCCAGAGCAGGTTTTCTTCTTCGGTGAATTTGTTCTCGAGGAAGCGGAACGGGTTGGTGATATTAGCACCGAGGGAAGTCAGGCCGGTGGTTGCGATGGTGACGTCCTGCCGCCCGCCGAACGGGTTGAGTATGTTGCCTGCCGCG
The DNA here is from genome assembly GCA_036272235.1 of Bryobacteraceae bacterium. Classification (GTDB taxonomy): domain Bacteria; phylum Acidobacteriota; class Terriglobia; order Bryobacterales; family Bryobacteraceae; genus BOG-234. Next base: position 13,898 of record DATAZF010000176.1, read on the forward strand.
TTAAACGGTTCGGTTTCGGTTTCGAGCGGCCGCGAAAACGAGAAGCTGAACTGGTTGATCAGCGTGGGTGAGAAGATATGGCGTTCCTGAAGCGTGGAAAACTGGTTGTGGTTGTGATCGTTGACAGGCCACAACGGGATAGCGCTCGGGAAGGTGGCCTGCGCAACGTCGGACACGTAGCGGAAGAAAACGGTATCCTTCTCGGAAAGCGTGTAGTCCACTCGGGCGAGCACGTAGTCCTCGTGGATGACCTGATTGGCGACCGTCGTCGTTTGCCCAAGGCCGTTGCCGAGCTCGGTTGTGGCGGCCGGAAAGAGTCCAAGAAGCGGCGTCACCTTCGGCGAGACTCCGACGTTCGCGAGGCCATTCGTGCAGGCTGCGGTCGTGGCAAGGTTGCAGGGGACGAGCCCGTTTCGGGCGTTGCTATCCGGAACGGTAATCAGCGAGCTTCCGCCGAGGAGCTGGCGGATTCCTTCATAGTCGGCAAAGAAGAACAGCTTGTTCTTCTTGACCGGTCCACCCACACTCCCGCCGTACTGGTTCTTGCGGAAGGGCGGTGGGGAAGTGCCGGGATCGAAGAAGTTGCGAGCGTCGAGGGCGCTGTTGCGAAGAAAGTCGAATGCGGAGCCGTGGAACTCGTTGGTGCCGGATTTCGTCACGGCATTGACCACAGAACCATTGCCGCCGTACTGCGCGCCGTAGGTGTTGGTCAGGGTCTGAAACTCAGCGATGGCTTCGACGCCCAGAGACGTGCCCGAGACATTGGCGCCGGAACCGCGTTGCCACCAGTCCTGCAAATTTTCGCCATCGAGAAGAATCGCGTGTCCTTCGGGGCGCGCACCGGATACCGAGAATGTCGCGGCGCGGCCTACCAGTGCGCTGCTGCCGCCGGCGGGATAAGAGACCGCGCCCGGCGCCAGCAGAATCAGTTGTTCGAAGTTGCGCCCGTTCAGGGGCAACTCGCGCATCTGGCTTTGATTGACCAGAGAGGAGAGCGATGAAGTCTCGGTCTCTACCTCCGTTACGTTGGCTTCCACGCTGACGGTCTGTTCGGCCTGTCCAACCGGCAACTGGAAGTCGGCGACGCGCAGACTCCCTACCGTCAGATTCACACCTTTGGTGATTACGGTTTGAAACCCCGTCTTCGTCGCCTGCACATCGTAATCGCCGATAGCCAGATCGGGAAGGTTGTAGCGGCCCTGCGCATCGCTCGTGGTGGACCGCGTGATCCCGGTGCCGGAGCTCTTTGCATTTACGGAGGCGCCGGGAACGGAGGCACCGGAACTGTCGGTGATTGTCCCCGCGATGGTCGCGGTGGCCGCCTGCCCGCGGAGTTTCTGGACGCCCAGGCCCGCCAGCAGACACACGCTCAGCACCGCAATGACTCTGACTCCGGGAAATATATCTGTTCTCACTCTGACTTAGTCCCCTTTAGTTTTTAACAGCGCCTGGATTGGCGCTCCGGCATATACCAGAGCCTGAGGCATCCACTCGCGTTACGGCTGCGACCAGTCTACTTTAAAAGGGAATTGCTGTCGAGACTTAGTAACGATTTTGTAAGTTCTTTAAGGATTCTTTAGACATCCAACTCTTACATAATTATATGCAGGCTTTGGATAAGAGGCGATTTCTGTATTTAACAGAACTTATCAACAATTCAGATACTAATTATCAAAGGAATAACTCTCGGATTCGCTGGCTGCGTTTCCAGCATGGGGCAGCGGTTTCGCCGGTGACCGGTCCGCGGGCGATCCACTTGCGTAACTAAACCAAGGCGGCTGTCGCGCAACCTGAGCGAAAAGCATGGCGGAAGCACAACGTCGCCTCTCTGGGAACTGCCGCCGTGGAATGCGAAAATCATTTTCCATGATCGAATTCCCCGCGTTCCTGAAGCATCCGGCAAATCGAATCGCCCGCTCGGATCAAGCAACGCCAGGAGTCGATGGCTACGTCTTTGATGGTATCGACGGCAGCCAGATGGCCTTTTGGACCTGTACGCAGACGGCAAAATCCGCACCTCACGTTCACGAATACGACGAATACATGATCGTCGTTGATGGCTGCTACACCCTGATCATCGATGGCCAGCGCATTCCGTTGAGGCAAGGAGAAGAATATTTCATCGCTCGTGGCGTCCATCACAGTGGAGAGGTTGTCGCCGGAACCAGATCCAGTCACGCCTTCGGTGGACTTCGCGCGGAAAGGGCGGCCCCTGATGCGCCCCGGCTTTGCTTTTAGTGAACCGCCGGCGGGGCCATAGGCGCCACCCAAGATCAACTTATCCCGGATCGCCAGCGCTACAAGAGACGCTCAGACACTTTCCTTCGTCATTTGACGGCTGGCGCTTCGTACACCAAGCGTCCCCCCACCATCGTCATCACCGGCCGGATTGCGTGAATCTGATCCGCCGCCACGCTCAGATAATCCCGATCTAGCACGACCAGATCCGCCAGCTTGCCCGGTTGAATCGAGCCGAGATTGTTCTCCTGAAAGACGAAAAACGCATTGCGCCGTGTGTGCGCAATCAGCGCATCCTCACGGCCGATGAACTCCCGGTTGACTTTCGCGCCACCGGCCATCTGCCCGGTCACCGCGAACTGCAACGTGGTGAAAGGCAGATACTGGTTCGCCGCCGTCCCATCGGTTCCGAGTCCCCACACGATGCCGCTGTTTTGAATTGTGCGCAAGGGCGGCATGGAGTTTGCTTCGTCTCCGAAGCCGTCATGCATGATCGCTCCGTTGATTACAGCCCATGGATGCACCGCGGCATACATTCCCAGCTTCTGCATTCGGGCCAGTTCCGCCGCATTGATCTCGTTCACATGCGCGAAGACCCAGCGCAGATTGTGGATTGGATATTCCTGATTGATCGCTTCGACCTGATCGAGGAACGCATCAATAGTTGTGTGCAACTCGGCGTGCACATGAAGCGGCAACCCAGCCTTCGCGATCTCGCGCGCAATGCGCCGCCATTGTGCCAGTTGCTCGGGCGTCGGGTCGGACCGCAGCGCAAACATCGGATCGTGCAGAGGCGAGTAAACGCTTTCCCCGAATGAGACCTGATCGATCCATGAATCGCCCTGGAACATCTTGAGTTTGAGGGGCGCCAGTTGCTGCACGGTCCGCTCCACCTGATCAGGATTGCCGGCTGCAGCCCCGTCGATACAAAAGACGCGGATGTTCAGGCTGCCGCTCGCGCGCCACTTCTGAAAAATCTTCAGCACATCGGCATCACAGCCGGGCACGCCGACAGAAGTGAGCCCCGCGCGGTTCATGTCTTTGATCAACAATGCGGCGCTCGCTTCGAGCTCACTCGCAGGCACCTTCGGAAGCCGGTTCGCCACCGCGCGTGTGCCGGGGATATCGCCCTTCACGATGCCCAGAGGCTTCCCCGCCCCGTCGCGCACGATCGAACCCTTCAGGAATTCCGGCGGATCCGGAGTATTCGCCGCAATTCCGAGCGTTGACAACGCACGGCTGTTGAGAAAGACCTGGTAATACGATTCCTGCAGCGCCACTGGATTATCGGGCGCGATCCGGTCCAACTCGTCGAGTGTGAAAGCGCGCGGATCGTCCGCGAACTGCTGGTGCGCCCAGCCGCCGAGGTTGTAGATCCATTCGCCCGGGCCGGCCGCCTTTACTCGAGCGCTCAACATTTCGATCGCTTTCTTTCGCGAAACGATGCCGTCGAAGCGCAGCTCGCGAGCCCATGTGTTGGCCGCGCGAAGAAGATGGATATGGTTGTCGATCAGCCCGGGGACGACGGTGCGTCCGCGCAGATCAATGCGCCGCGTGGAGGGACCGGCCAGCCGCGTGATCTCCGGCGTTGTTCCGACAGCTACGAACCGGTCGCCGCGAATCGCCACTGCCTGCGCGACCGAAAAGCGCTCGTCGACCGTGACCACTTTTCCGTTGAGCAGGATCAGGTCCGGCGCGGGCGTCTGCGCGGCAAGAGCCGCGGCAAACACCGCCGCAAGGAGAGCACAGCGTTCCACTTATTTCGTCACCCGATGCATGAGATCCTTCTCGTTCTCGTTGCAGTTGAATTCGAGAATTTCCGTGTCGAGCAGCAAGTGCATTTTCTGCGCCGTAGTCGTCCACGCTTTCACGAAAGCCTTTGGGTCGTCGATCGTCGCGCGCACTTCCATGTTCCCGAAATTCACACGCCGGAACCGCTCGGTCACATGCAGCGCCTCACTCACAGGACGCCCCTTCAGCGTATCCAGCCACGTCTTGTCGTTGAAGCCCGTGGTCTCGACGATCAGCGTGTCGCCATCCCAGCGTCCGGTCGAATAACCCAACCAGGAGGGATTCGGATCCGCCCCCAGCTTGCGTCCGTCGAGAAAGATCTGCCGAAAGAGCCCGAGCTGCTCGTAGAGGATCACGATTACCGACGGCGTCTGAATGATCTTGAACGGGAAGATTCCGTTTGTATTGACGCGGGGCACACCCTGCGGCTGGCACTGCGAGAGCGGATCGTCGACATGGTCCCGCGCTTCGCGCTGCTTCTGGATCGCCTGCGCCCATGGCGTCATCACCACGTCTTCGGGCTTCAGACCGGCAGCCAGGTCGAAGAAGTATGTCTGATCTTCGGCCTCCCAGATTCCCGAGATGTCCGGCTTGCCATCGGACGTTCGCCGCACCGCCGCCGTCATGTCGGGCTTTCCGTCCTTCGTATGCGGGATGCCGGCGGTGGGATAGTTTACCCACTGAGCCGCCGCCGGACCGCACGCCAGCAGAAGGAAGAGGATGCTACTTCCCCACCAGGTGCTTGAGATCTTTTTCATTTTCGTCGCAAACGTATTCGATCAGGTCGGTGTCAGGCGAAGCAGTGAACTGAAGATTCACGGTCCACGGCCTGGTGTACGCCTTCGGATCGTCGATCGTCATCTCGAGGTTGATGTGCCCGAAATCCGGGCGCCGGAACTTCTCCGTCAACCGCATGGCTTCCGTGCCGGGATGGCCGCTGTTATCCAGCCAGTTGTTGTCGACGAAGCCCGATGACTGAACGACCAGCGCGTCGCCCTCCCAGTGGCCGATCGAATAGCCCATCCATGCGGGATTCGGATCTTTGGGAAGCGCGCGGCCGTCCATATAGATCTGCCGGTAGCTGTGCAGCGCTTCATAAAGGATGACGATGATGCCATTCGAGTTCAGAATTTTGAATGGGTACGGCACGACATGTTCGCGAGGCACACCCGAAAGCACGCAATAAGCCTGTGGATCTTCGCGGCTATCGGTTTCCTGACGGTGCTTGTACAAAGCCGCAGCCCACGGCTGCATCGACACCTCGCCTGGCTTCAGGTCTTTGGCAATGTTTCCTGTATAGCCCGCGCGCGTTACCCACACGCCGGAAAAGTCGGGCTTGCCATCGGGCGTCTTCGGAGCCGGCGCCGAGAGGTTCGGCTTGCCATCGGGAGTCCGGGGCACTCCGGTGGTGGGAAATTTCAGCCATTGGGCTTCTGCTATCGACAGCAGGGCCGCGGCCACAAACAACACGCCTGTTGCGATTACGGCTTTCATGGCAGAGGTAGTCTATCAAAATTTGCGGCGCAGGCAACCCGCGTTTCTCACACAAACGATGAGATACACTAAGCCCCAACGCTGGAGGAAAACATGCGACTGACATCGACCATCGCCCTCGCCGCCGTAGTACTGGCGATGGGTTCCCATAGCCTCCCGGCACAGAACATCGGCAAGTTCGTCATATCCGACGAAGCCGCGAAGAAGACCCTGATCAAGAACGAAATCTCCGTCGAAACGGCAGAGAAAATCACGCAAGCCTGCGTCGAGTTCGCGAAGAAGAACAATCAGGCGGTGACGGTCTTTATCCTTTCTCCCACGGGACAGATCGTGCATGCCTACCGGATGGATGGCCAGGTCCCGATCAACATCGAGACGGCGCAGTTGAAAGCACAGAGCGTGCTGTATACGCGGGATTCCAGCCATCAGCGCGCGAATCAGGTAGCCAACAACCTGTCGCTGCAGATGCGGTGGGCTCCGCTCGGAGTCTATGCCGTCTCCGGCGGACTGCCGATCATCGCGGATGGGCAGATGATCGGCGCCATCGGCGTCGGTGGGGGAAGCAAGGACGAGGAGTGCGCCTATACGGCGCTCACGAGCGTCATAGGACCGCAACCGCCGCTCGCGCCTGCCGCGCCGCCTCCACCCCCGGCGAGATAAGTTAGCGCGTGAACGGGGCGGTAAGTGGTTGCAATCCCCCCTGGCGCACGGGGATAGAATACGGACTGACGTCAGGAGACGCATATGTCCACACCTTCTTTCTTCGGGCTTCTCGCAGCGACGATCGTTTGCTCGGCCGTCTCAGCTCGCGCCCAGATCGCGCGTCCGCTGCCCGCCGGCAACGGGAAAGACATCGTCTCGACGGCGTGCACGACGTGCCACGCACTGGATCTGATCACCAGCGCCGGACACACACCTACCGACTGGAAACTGCTTGTCGAGCGCATGGTTTCAGCCGGCGCCGAGGTGCCCGCCGCCCAGATTCCAGTGGTGACCGCGTATCTCTCGAAGAGTTTTCCGGAAGGCGATGTTCCGAAGGCAGTCGTCATTCCCGGGGCCGTCAAAGTCAGCTTCAAGGAGTGGACTGTGCCCACCGTCGGCTCGCGTCCCCACGACCCTCTGGCAACGCGCGACGGCAATATCTGGTACAGCGGACAGTATGCGAACGTACTCGGACGCATCGATCCGAAGACCGGCGCGATCAAGGAATTCCGTCCGCCCACAAAGGGTTCCGGTCCGCACGGCCTCGTGGAGGACAAAGACGGCAGGATCTGGTTCACCGCGAATTCCAAAGGCTATATCGGCAAGCTCGATCCGAAGAACGGCGAGTTCTTCGAGTACAAGCTGCCGGCCACGGCGCACGATCCGCATACGCCATTGTTCGATCAGAAGGGTGTCCTGTGGTTCACGGTGCAGAATGCCAACAAAGTAGGCCGGCTGATTCCGGCGACCGGCGACATCAAGCTGGTGGATTCACCGACCAAACCGTCGAACCCTTACGGCATGGTCGTCGACAGCAAAGGCACCCCATACTACTGCGAATTCGGCGCGCCGAAAATTGCGGCAATCAATCCGGAGACGATGGCAATTCATGAATGGACGCTGCCCAACGCGGCGTCGCGCCCGCGCCGCATCGCCATCACGCCTGACGACATCATCTATTACGCGGACTATTCGCGCGGCTATCTCGGCCGCCTCGACCCCAAAACCGGCGCTATAAAGGAGTGGGCGTCGCCCGGAGGTCCGCGATCGCAGCCTTACGGAATTACGTTCACGGACGGCGCGATCTGGTACAGCGAATCGGCCGTGAAGCCGAATACTCTCGCCCGCTTCGACCCGAAGACCGGGAAGTTTCAGACGTGGGTGATCCCCGCGGGCGGTGGGGTGGTACGAAACATGATGCCGACAAAGGATGGAAATATCGTGATGGCGGAAAGCGCGCTCAACATCGTGGCACTGGTCACGATCGGTAAATGATGCGTCTGCACTTGTTGATCGCCCTTGCGCTGGTGGGCTCAACTGCCCACGCGGCGCCGTGCGCCGGTCCACCGGCTCACGCGAGTGACGCGGCGTGGAACGGCTGGTCCGATGCCGCGAACACGCGCTTCCAAAACGAACAGGCGGCGGGGCTGACGAGGAAGTCCACGCCAAAGCTCAAGCTCAGATGGGCTTTTGGATTTCCCGGCGTCATGAACGCCGAGGGAACGCCGACCGTTTTCGGCGGCAAGCTCTTCGTGGGCGACGCCAGCGGCGCCGTCTACTCTCTCGACGCGCGCACCGGCTGCACTTACTGGACCTTCATGGCCGCCGCGGGCGTGCGCGTATCGCCTGTGCTCGACAGCGGCGGCGGCTTTGTCTATTTCGGCGACCTCAAAGGAAACGTCTATGCGGTCGATGCGGCATCGGGCAAACAGCTCTGGAAAACGCGCGCCGATCAGCATCCGATGGCAGTGATCACCGGCTCCCCGAAGCTCGCCTCCGGGCGGCTATTTGTCCCGGTGTCCGGGAGAGACGAGTCGATGGCGGCCACCGATCCCGCATATGAGTGCTGTACGTTTCGTGGCAGCGTCGTCGCGCTGGATGCCGCGAACGGCCGGAAGATCTGGCAGGCGTATACGATTCCGGGAGAGCCGAAAGTCACCGGCCAGAACGCCAAAGGCACAAAGACGTGGGGGCCATCCGGAGCCGTGCCGTGGTCTTCTCCAACGCTCGACCTCGAACAGAGAGCGCTCTATGTCGGCACGGGCGTGAACTATTCCAAACCCACCACCGACACGAGCGACGCGATCGTGGCGTTCTCCATGGATACCGGAGAGCTTCTATGGTCAAGCCAGTTGACAGCGGGCGACGCTTACAACTTCGCGTGCGGGGCACCGGATAAGACCAATTGCCCGCTTCAGCCTTTTATCGACACGGATTTCGGCAACTCGGGATTCCTGCGTTCGCTGGCAGGCAGGCGGATTCTCGTCACAAGCGACAAGTCCGGCATGGTTTACGGATTGGATCCCGACCAGCAGGGCAAGGTCGTGTGGAAGCAGAAGATCGCAAACGGGGGCGTCAATGGCGGAACCATGTGGGGTGGCGCGAGCGATGACGGTGGCATGGCCTACATCGGGATTTCCGATTTCACCGCTGGAAAGCCCGAAGTGGGCGGAGGTCTCGTCGCGTTGCAAATGACCACGGGCGAGAAGTTCTGGAAGACGCCGGCGCCCAAACCCGCTTGTGCCGCAGTAAAAGGCTGCAGCGCCGCGCAACCGGCGCCTGTCACTGTGATCCCGGGCGTCGCGTTTCTCGGATCGTGGGACGGACACCTGCGCGCCTATGAAACGAGCCTCGGCAAAATCATCTGGGACTTCGATACTGCGAAGGATTTCGAGACTGTGAACGGCGTCAAAGCACACGGCGGCTCGATCAACAGCATGGGTCCCGCGATCGCCGGTGGCATGCTCTATATCACGTCCGGCTATCCGGGAAATGCGATGCCGGGCAATGTTCTGCTGGCCTTTTCGGTGGACGGCAAGTAGCCAGTCTGCTAATCGCCCGAGACCAGGGATTCCTGCCGCGCGCTGGCTTCCAGCATCTTTACGACGTCGGCACTGGGAGCGGGATCAGTCTCGCGCGTCAGGGGCAGCGGTCCGCCAACCGTGTGGTAGTGGGCGCCGGCCACGAGCAACTTCTCGGCCGGGAAGCGCGTGATGATCTCGTGTCCTGTTTCGGTCACGACGATCTCTTCCTCGATGCGCGCGGCGCTCCAGCCGTCTTTCGACGGCCAGAAAGTTTCGAGCGCAAACACCATGCCGGGCTTGATCTCGTAGGAATGTTCCAGCGAAACGAGACGGCTGATGACCGGCTTTTCCCAGATGGCAAGGCCGATGCCGTGTCCATACTGCAATCCGAAGGCCGCCTCTTCGTTGGGGAATCCGAACTCCTGCGCTTTCGGCCAGACCTCCGCGATCTCGCGGGTCTGCCGTCCCGGACGCACCAGTGCAATCGCCGCATCGAGATAATCCCGGCAGCGCTTGTATGCATCGACCAGCGCGTGTGAGCCGAAGCCGATCGCAAAGCACCGGTAGTAGCAGGTCCGGTAGCCCATGTAGGAGTGCAGGATGTCGTAATAAACCGGATCGCCCGGCCGCAGCACCCGATCGGAGAAAACGTGCGGATGCGGATTGCACCGCTCACCCGAGATCGCGTTGACGGCCTCGACATACTCGGACCCGAGATCGTAGAGGACCTTGCTCGCAAGCCCGACCGCCTGGTTCTCGCTCATGCCCGGCTTCATCGCGCGATAAAGCTCGTCGTAAGCGGCGTCCACCATCATGGCGGAATGGTTGAGCAGCGAGATCTCGTCCTGCGTCTTGATCACGCGGGCGGCGGACATCAACTGCTGCCCGTCAACGACGGTGATCCCTTCCTTCTGCAACGCGAACAGAACGGGCGGTTCGACGACGTCAATCCCGAGCGGCTCTTTGTGCAGGCCGCGCATTTCGAGCTCGATTTTGATCTTGCGCGCGACGTCTTCCGCGCGGCCCATTTCCGGCGACATCGCGCCGCGCAGCATGGAAATGCCGGCGCGCGAACGCTCCCCCATCCATGAGCAGTTCAATTGATGATGCTTCGCCGCTGAGCCGAAATCCCACATGATGGGTTCGCCGCTCTCTCCTTCGCTGCGCGGAAGAAGCGCGAAGCGGCTGATCTTATCCTGTGCCCAGGTACCGATGGTGGTGGCAGTAAGATAGCGGACGTTGTTCATATCGAAGACAAGCAACGCGCCCATCTCCGACTTCTTCAACTCCGCTTTCGCTTTTCCCAGACGCTCTTTGCGCAGCCGGTCGAAGTTGATCCGCTCTTCCCAGTCGACCGCCATCGATCCATAAGTTTTGATTGCCACTGATCTCTCCAGTTCTTATTTTTCCAGGCCCGACATACGAGCCAGCACTTCGAAGACGATGGCGAAGTCCTTCTCCTGAAGCCCCATGCCGCGCGCCGCCGTCAGCATCTGATTGGCGCACGCCGAGGTCGGAAGCGGAACATCCACCTGCCGCCCGAGTTCAAGCGCCAGCAGCATATCCTTCTGCATCATGTTCACGTTGAACCACGCCTCTTCCGGCATTTTCAGGACGAACGGGCCGCGGTACTGCACCATCGGCGACGCGATCGCGCTGTGTGTTAGCACATCCACGGCGATCTCACGCGGGATACCGCTCTTCTCGGCCAGCAGCACACCCTCGGAAAACGCCAGCATCTGCACCACGAGGCTCAGGTTCGTCGAGATCTTCATCACCAGCGCGAGGCCGTTTTCGCCGACGTGCGTCACTTTAGGACCGACGTCGAGAAGCAGCGGCTTCACGCGCTCGAAGGTTTCTTGGGTGCCGCCGACCATTACGGACAGCTTGCCCTGCTGCAGCGTGATCACGCTGCCAGAGACCGGCGCATCCACCATGTCGGCGCCTTTTGCGCGCACCTTCGCCGCCAGCGCTTTACTGATCGCGGGGCTTACCGTGCTCATATCGATCACGACTTTGCCGCTGCTGATGCCGGCGAGGATTCCGCCCGCGCCTTCCGCCACATCTTCGAGCGCGGCGGAGTTCGTGACCATGACAAACACCATGTCCGCGGCTTCGCAGACGCCGCGCGGCGTGTCGGCGAACTTCATGCCCTTGTCGATCAACCACTGCGCTTTGGAGCGCGTGCGGTTGTAGCCCGTGACGGTGTGGCCGTGATTCATCAGGCGCTCCACCATCTGGCCGCCCATCACACCAAGACCGATAAATCCCAGATTTGCCATGTATCGTGTTCTCTTCTATTCCACCCAGATTGTCTTGATGTTCGTAAACTCCCGGATGCCGTGGAGGCCGCCCAACTCGCGCCCATGACCGGACCATTTTACGCCGCCAAATGGCATCCGCGGATCCGAAACGACCATCTTATTCACAAACACCATGCCGGATTCGATCTCCTCGGCAAACCGGTCGCGCTCCGCCGCGTCGTTCGTCCACACGCTGGCGCCGAGGCCGAAGCGGGTATCGTTGGCGAGCGCAATCGCCGCGTCGATGTCCGCGACGCGAAACAGGCAGGCCACGGGTCCGAACAACTCTTCGCTATAAGCCGGCGAATCCTTCGGGATGTCCGTCAGCACCGTCGGCGGATAAAAACTCCCGGGACCGCTCTCGGCATGTCCTCCCGTAAGCACTCGGGCACCCGCCTTCACGCTCGCATCGATGTCGGCTTGCAGTGACTTCACGGCATCCGCGCCGGCAAGCGGGCCAAGCTCCGTCGCGGCCTCCATCGGATCACCCATCTTCAGCGCTTTCATTTTCGCGACGAAAGTGCTTTCGAACTTGTCCGCGATCGCATCCGCCACGATGAAGCGCTTGGCCGCGATGCACGATTGCCCATTGTTGATCACGCGCGCCTTCACAGCCCAATCGGCCGCAACTTCCACATCGGCGCTGGACATCACGATGAAGGGATCGCTGCCGCCCAGTTCCAGTACAACTTTCTTGATGCGCTTCGCCGCTGAGACGCCGACTTCGACGCCCGCACCTTCGCTGCCAGTCAGGGTTGCCGCGACGACACGCGGATCGCTCAGGACGCGATCCACCTGCTTCGCCCCGATGAGCAGCGTTTGAAACGCGCCTTCCGGAAATCCGGCGTGCCGCAGAATCTCCTCGATCTTCAGCGCGCACTGCGGAACGTTCGACGCGTGCTTGAGCAGCCCGACGTTGCCCGCCATCAGTCCCGGCGCGATGAACCGGAATACCTGCCAGAACGGAAAATTCCATGGCATGACAGCGAGCACCACGCCGACCGGCTGGTACTTCACGTAGCTGTGCTTCGCGTTGGTGGCGACATTCTCATCGGCGAGGAAGCGCTCAGCGTTGTCGGCATAGTAGCGGCATGCCCACGCGCACTTCACGGCCTCATCGACAGCGGACCGGAACGTCTTCCCCATTTCGAGCGTCATCAATCGCCCGAGCTCTTCCTTGTCCCTCTCAATAATCGCCGCGGCCTCGTTCATCATCGCGGCGCGCGCGGCAAAAGTGAGTTTGCGGAACGTGGGGAAGGTCGCCGCAGCCAGCTTCAGCTTCGCCTCGATTTGCGAGTCCGAAAGAGCCTCAAACGACTTTACGAGTTGCCCCGTAGCGGGATT
>DATAZF010000177.1:0-1770 GCA_036272235.1 Bryobacteraceae bacterium
ATCAAGAGCGACGGCGGCATTGCGGAAGCGCAGATGCTCGCCGCGTCCCATGTCTCGGCGCTCATTCGCGCTGGCAACGAACTGGCCGGAAACAGGCCGCTGCCCGAGCTGTTCCGCTTCATCCTCGATCTCGCGATTCAAGCCGTCAAGGCCGATCGTGGTGTACTCATGACGGCCGAAGACGACAACCTCGTGGTGCGCGCCAATAAGGGCGACGGATTTCGCATTTCGACGGCCGTGCGCGATCGGGTACTCAACAGCGGCCACTCGATCCTCGTGCGCGATACGTCGATCGACGACGCTTTCCGCGAGCGCCGCAGCATCGTCGAGCAGAACATCCGCACTTTGATGGCAGTGCCACTGCAGACGCGCGACAAGATCATCGGCATCATTTATGTGGACTCGCCCTCCCTCCTGCGCGAGTTCACGAAAGACGATCTGAACCTGCTCACCGTGATGGCAAACGTAGCCGCCATACGCATCGAGCACACGCGATTCGCCGAGGTCGAACAAGCCAGGCAGCTGATGGCGCGCGATCTGGAGCAGGCGGCGGAAATCCAGCAGGGATTTCTCCCCGCAGTCGCCCCCGCCGTGCGCGGACTCGACGTAGCCGGCCACAACGCCCCTTGCCGGACCGTGGGCGGCGACTACTACGATTTCTTCCCTTACGGCAGCAGCCGGATCGCCATGGTCCTCGGCGACGTGTCGGGTAAAGGCATGCCCGCGTCTCTTCTGATGATGGGGCTGCAGGCACGCGTCCAGGTATTGATCGAAGAGCCGAAGCGCCTCGCCGACGTCATGACGCGTTTGAACCGGATCACGTCCGCCAACTGCCCCTCCAACCGGTTTATCAGCCTCTTCTTCGGCATCCTCGATGGAGACACCGGAGAGCTGACCTTCTGCAACGCGGGCCATAACCCGCCGGTGATCGTCCGCGCCGATGGAAGCTACCAACGGCTGAAAGGCGGCGGGCCGGTGCTGGGAATCCTCCCGACCTGTGAATATGAGGAGCATCACGCAAAGCTCGCTGAAGGCGATGGCCTGGTGATATACAGCGACGGCGTCACGGAAGCCAATAATCCCGCTGGCGAGGAATTCGAGATCGAGGGACTCGCCGACGCCGTTATACCAGTCCGTGGGGAATCGGCAAAGAGCATTATCGGGCATATCAACAAAGCGGTCGTAACATACACGGCCGGCGCTCCACCCGCCGACGACATCACACTGATAGTCGCCCGGCGTATCGGTGCATGAGACGTGAGGCTCTTGTCTCGCACTGAGACGTCCCCGGCGTTGCGTCAGAGGTGCGCCGCCGCGCCCGTCGTGTACCCAATTCTCGTTGCGGGACTCTTTTCTGCGCGGCCACCTCTCAACCACAGGTTTGGATGCGATTTCGCAATCGGTGACGGTGCAGCAATCGGTATCGCTGGCTGCGGAACTGGCGCCGCAGGGCAATACTCCGGGGTCGGTCGGAAGTCATACGCCTGGCCGCCACTGCGATCGATGACTTCCGCGAAGTCCGCGACAGGGCCATGAAGTCTCAAGTCACCGGAATGGCAGGCCGACCCGGCGCCACATCGTTCACCTTATTTCCAGCTGTCCATCGCCTTTCGCGGAAGCGAATCGGGTAGAAAATCCAGCAGTTCCAGACGCACGCCGTTCGGATCGATCACGTTCGTGATGCTCGTTCGGGTCGAGCCGGTCCGCGGATCGTCCACCTTCGCCCCACGCTGCCGCAGGGCCGCAACGGTCGCGCTCAGATTCTCCGGC
>DATAZF010000178.1:0-9712 GCA_036272235.1 Bryobacteraceae bacterium
GCATCGTAAAAGAGCGTGAAGATGTCGGCTTCCGGAAACATTCGGCAGATGGCTTCAAGGACTTTCTCGCCACCCCGCGATCCCAGCAGCCAATAGTGCACGAGGGCAACCCGCATCACATGTTGAGACAGTCATTTGGGAAGCCGGAGAACACTTTCCGCTCGGACGTAATTCTTACGAACGCACTTTTAATGCCCGCGCCGGATTTCTCTTGCAATCGATCTGTAAGCGAGCGAGTAGTTTGGGTATCGGGTCAGGGTCTAAAAACGAAGCGAGCGGATCGTAAGGGCTCCCCAGATGGGGAGTGTGCAGGCATCATAAATTGCCCGCTCAGCGCGGTTGGCGGCGTCCTCGCTGTCCCGGGTAATGTACGTCCAGATGGCAAAAATATCGGCCCCTGCGAGCGGAGTGAGAACATATCCGCCCATCCTAGGAAAGGGCGCCAGCGGCGTTTCATTTCCTGAATCCCCGGCTGCGCCTCCGTGGTCCCAATGCCTGAAGATAGCCGTCCTCGATATGACTCGATAAAGCAGTGCGTTCCTCATCGGTCAGGTTCACTTAATCGGGATTTCCAGCCGGGGGACGTTCAACTGCATACCTCACAATATTCCTTCGCCGGATGGTTAGGAATTCCTGATCCGTGACGTCTTTAAAGTGTGCAGCAAAGTCACGAGGCGTTGTTTTTGAGCCCTCAGCCGGAACTGGCCGCGGATAAACCGTTTGAGAATCTGTTCCTCGAACACTATCCGCGGCTGGTGAAAATCCTGATCCGGCTGGTGGGAAATTCCGGTCAGGCGGAAGAACTGGCGGCGGACGCTTTCTGCCGGCTTCATCAGCATCGAAGCCAGTACGGCTCCGAAGAAAATCCGGCGGGATGGCTCTACCGGACGGCCATGAATCTCGGACTCGACGCTCTGCGCGCCAACTCGCGGCGGGCGCGCCGCGAAGAGCGGGCGCAGCGGGATGGTCCCGCCAACCAGAGCGGCGGCAATCCGCTCTATGAGTTGTTGGCGGAGGAACAACGCGAGCGGGTCCGAAACGTGATTTCGCGACTGACTCCGGCGCAGGGACAAGTGCTGTTGATGGGAAGCAGCGGCTTCACCTGCAAGGAAATCGCGGCTTTGCTGGGCGCCCGAACCGATTCGCTGTATGTGCTGATTTCGCGGGCGCGGGCGCAGTTCGAAAAGGAATACGTGAGTCTTTACGGGAGAACGCAATGACCGCATGTTTGCAGGAATCCGATCTGCAGGGATATCTCGAAGAATCCGGCGCCACCCCGCTTCGCCGCATGGTGGAGGAACACCTCGTGTCCTGCCCGGCGTGCCGCGTCGCGTTCGACCGGGTCGTGGCGACGCATCAGCGGGTGAACGCCTGGCTCTCGGAACTGGCATCCCCTGCCGACAATGTGGCCATTGACGCTCCCGCTGCTCTTTTACAAGTACTAACTCGGATCGAAGTCCGCGATTCCGAGGCGGCCGCCGCTGCGGGTGGGCATCTGGATCGTCTGCTGGCGCCGGCTGCGGTCGAGATCCCGTGGTATTTGTCGCTGTATCGCTCGGTGCATGAGCTTATCAAGCCGGAAATACTGCCGCCGCTTGATATCACATCCAGGCCGGTAGCGGTGAAAAGCATCTGGGGGTTATACGCGAAAGACCCGAGGTCGCGGTACATTTCTGTCGCGCTCCACGCCGCCGTGTTTTCCGTCCTGATGTTCGCTTTCACGAATGAGACGGTGCAGCAGAAGTTGAAGCAAACGGTCGATCTGATCGATCCGAACATCACGCCGTACCAACCGCCCAGGCCCAAAGCCGCGAGTGGAGGCGGTGGAGGCGGCGCGCGCGAAGTGGCGCCGGTGACAAAGGGTCAGGCTCCGAAGCCTTCGCTGAAACAGTTCACGCCTCCGATGATTGTGAAGGAACAACCGAAGCTGGCGATGGCGCCGACCATCATTGCGCCTCCGGATGCCGTGCTCCCGCAGAATAATTTGCCGAACTGGGGCGATCCACTGGCCAGGTTGACCAACATGTCGAACGGCTCCGGATTTGGAGGCGGCATGGGCAACGGCAGCGGTGGCGGCTTGGGTGCAGGCAATGGCGGCGGATTCGGCGCGGGTTCCGGTGGTGGCATCGGCGGTGGTGTGTACAAAGTCGGGGGCGGCGTCAGCCAGCCTTCTGTGCTTTTCAAGGTCGATCCCGAATATTCGGAAGAAGCCCGCAAAGCCAAATACAGTGGGACAGTGACGCTGGCCGTCATTGTGGATGCCGAAGGTCACGCCCGCGATATTCACGTCGTGAAAAGTCTGGGGATGGGGCTCGACGAGAAGGCCATTGAAGCCGTCGGTAAGTGGAAGTTCAAGCCGGGCATGAAGGGCGGCCAGGCGGTCAACGTCCGGGCCACCATCGAAGTCAACTTCCGATTGCTGTAGGGCAGGAAGTTATCCTGCGCGGGATTGGTAACCCGTTTCGAAATAACGATCAGGCCGATTACCAATCGGCGCAACAAATGCAAACACGATGGTCGGCGGGCCTTCACCTGGCGGGTCTTTACCCGCGAACGACCAGAATCGGAATATCCAACTGGTGTCGTACCGGGTTGATTGTATTTCCGAAAATCAGATCTTTGATCCCGCCATGTCCGTGCGCGCCCATCACGAGCAGATCCGGCTCGATCTCACGCGCGTACCGGACAATTTCCCGGCGCGGGTTCGAGCCGTGGCGAATGGCTGTCTCCACATCGATCTTCATCTCGCCAAGCGAATCCACCAGGCTGTCCAGATACTCGCGTCCGGCCTCCACTTCAGCTGTCGAAGATTCCGAACCGTAGAGCTGGCTGGTCACGCCTTCCTCGACGTGAAGCAGGTAGATCCGTCCATTACTCCGTGACGCCATTGCCGCGGCGTGTCCGAGCGCGATGCGGTCGAGCGGCGAGTGATCGAGCGGCACGAGGATCTTCCGGTAAGTCGGCGCGGAGATCAATTCCGCCGACCGTTGCTCAAGACCTAACGTCGCAGTGGCCACGATCGGCCGCCGGTATGGCTGCACAGTGATCCACAGAAGAAGTCCGAACAATCCGCCACCCCCGATCAACGCTACAGACCAGATGAGCGCCGCATACTTCGGCGCGTCGCTCGCCCACTGGGCGATCTGCTGCTGTGCAAGCCAGAGGTTCAGGGCGACAACGATCAGCGCGGTGATCCAGCCCGCAACGCGCAGTTTCCACCCGCTGGCGAACGGCCCCATGCGCTGCGGATCGCTGGTAAAGTGGATCAGCGGCATGATCGCGAACGGCAACTGGAGACTGAGCACAACCTGACTGAGCAGCAGGAGTTTCAAGGTTCCACCGTTACCCGCCAGCCAGATCACGGCAAACGCCGGCACAATGGCGAGGGAGCGAGTCACCAGACGCCGCAGCCACGGGCGTACGCGAATGTTGAGAAAACCTTCCATGATGATCTGGCCGGCGAGAGTGCCGGTCAGCGTGGAAGATTGTCCGGATGCGAACAGCGCGACACCGAAAAGTTTGGCGGCCACGATCGTGCCCATCAGCGGCGCGAGCAGCAAAAATGCCTGCTGGATCTCGGTCACTTCTGTGTGAGCACGATAGAACACGGCCGCGGCGAGAATCAGAATCGCGCAATTGATCAGCATCGCCACGTTGAGGGCCACCGTACAATCCACCAGGTTCCATTTGCAGGCCGTGCGCTTTTCCTCAACCGTGTGGCCGATGTGGCGCGTCTGCACGAGGGCCGAATGCAGGTAAAGATTGTGGGGCATCACGGTGGCGCCGAGCATGCCGATCGCGACCACCAGGCTGCGGCTGTCGATCCATGGCACGAGGCCGCTCAGTATTCCCGCGGCCTCCGGCTTCGCCATGAAGACCTCGGCCGCAAAGCAAATGGCGATGATCGCGATCAACCCCAGAATGAAAGCTTCGAAGTAGCGAATGCCGAGTTTCTGGAGCCAGAGCACCAGCAGCGTATCGAGCGCCGTCAGCGCCACGGCCGCCAGCATCGGGATATGGAAGAGTAGATTGAGCGCGATCGCGGCGCCCAGCACCTCCGCCAGATCGCACGCTACGATTGCGATCTCGCACAGGAACCACAGTGCGAGGTTTACGGCTCTCGGATACGTTTCGCGGCAAGCCTGCGCGAGATCCCGTCCGGTCACGATTCCGAGCCGCGCGCCCAGCGTCTGGAGCAGGATCGCCATCGCGTTCGACATCACCAGCACCCAGAGCAGCTGATAGCCAAAGCGCGAGCCCCCCAGCAGATCCGTGGCCCAGTTGCCTGGATCCATGTACCCGACGCTGACGATGTAGGCCGGGCCGGCGAACGCGAACATGCGCCGCCAGAACGTGAGATTGCCTGTGGGGACGGACTCGTGCACGTCCGCAAGCGAACGGCTCTGAACCGGATTACCCGAAATCAAGTGAAATCCCCCAAGTACAAATGTAACGCGCGTAAAATAGTCCCACATGTCCCTTCGCCCACTTCTTTCCGAAGAGCAGATTCAGAAGCGCATTCTCGAAATGGGCGCGCAGATCGATGTCGATTACCCCGATGGCACGCTCTTTCTGGTCTGCATCCTCAAAGGAGCGTGTTATTTCCTGGCGGATCTCTCGCGCGCGATCAAGCGCGATGCCTTCATCGATTTCATGGGTATTTCGAGTTACGGCCGTGGGAAGACCAGCTCGGGCGAAGTGAAGATCACGAAGGACCTCGATATCTCGCTCGAAGGCGCCGACGTGCTCATCGTCGAAGACATCATCGACAGCGGCGTGACGCTGAACTACCTGACCAGCCTGTTGAAGCAGCGCAAGCCGAAATCGGTGCGCATCGCCACGCTTCTCGACAAGCCCGAGCGCCGGCTGCGCCAGGTTGACGTCGCGTACGTCGGGTTCCGCATTCCCGATGAGTTCGTGGTCGGCTACGGACTCGACTACGCTGAGAAATACCGCAACCTCCGCGATATCTGCATCCTCGAGCCCGAGTAGATTCGTACTGCTGGCGGTCCGAGACCTCAGCGGGCAGCCAGCTACTTTCGATCCAGCGCCAACACGAGCAGTTTCGACGGTTGCGCGGGTGCAGCTGGAGCCGTAGCCGGAGGCGGCCCACCCCTCCCTGCGCCCGGGGCTGGTGGAGGCCCGCCCGCTACAGCCACGTACTGCTTCCCGTCGATCTGGAACGTCATGGGCGGGCCGAGCTGCGAGAGCCCCGTTGCCAGATCCAAGACCTGTTCGCCCGTATCGGCCTTATACGCCAGCAATCTCGTATTTACGCTCGAGAACACCAGGTTTCCCGCCGTCGCGAGTGTGCCGCCCTGATTGAAGCCTGCCGCAAGTCCGCGCCACTTCTCTCTCCGCGCGATCGGGTCCCATGCGATGAGAATGTTTCCGCGGCCCTGCGGTCCGATTGAAGGAATCGCCGACGCAGGCGCCGCTGGCGGCGCGGCCGTTGCCGCAGGCGCTGCGGCGACTACTACAGCCGGATCGACTCCAGGAGGAGGCGCCGTAGTAGCGCCGCGCCCTCCACCGCCCCGTCCACCGCGCCCGCCGCCGAACGCCGTCCCCATATTCATCTGGCCTCTGCCGGTGGGCCCGATATCCGTTGGATGTGCCTTGAACGCAGGATCCGCCGCGTAGTTATAAGCGCCGCCGATCGTGCTCGGGATGTAGACCAGCCCGGTCGACGGGTTGTACGACCACGGCGGCCACACATGTCCGCCGCCGGGACCAGGCATCACGCTGACGCCTTCCTTCCCATACTTTGCTTCCGGATTGATCACCGGCCGCCCGGTCTTGAGGTTCACGCCGGAAGCCCACGTAACGGTAACCCAGGGATCGGCCGACAGCAATTCGCCGGTGCGCCGGTCGAGCACGTAAAAGAAACCGTCTTTCGGCGCATGCATGATCACCTTGCGCTGTGAGCCGTTAAGATTCAGGTCCGCGAGCATCAGGTCGGCGATGGAATCGTAATCCCAGTCGTCGCCGGGAACTTCCTGGTAATACCAGACCAGCTTGCCCGTCGAGCCGCGCACCGCGAGAATGCAGTCGGAATAAAGGTTATCGCCGGGGCCGCGCGACACTTCGGTCCACGGTCCGGGCTGACCGGTACCGATGTAAACCAGGTCCGCGTCCGGGTCGTAGGCCATCCCGTTCCACACCGGAGCGCCGCCGCCCGTCTTCCACCATTCGCCGCTCCAGGTCTTCGCCGCTTCCGCCAGCGCTTCGTTTTCGAACGGTTTCGACGGATCGCCCGGCACCGTGTAGAAACGCCATGCGAGATTGCCCGTTTCGATGTCGTAAGCGTCGAAGAATCCGCGCACCGCGTATTCACCCCCGCTGACGCCGATAATGACCTTCCCCCCTTTGATCACCCGCGGAGCCATCGTGATCGTGTAAGCCTGATTCTCCGGCGAAACCCGTGTCTCCCAAACGATCTTGCCGGTCTGCGCATCGATCGCGCGCAGCCGCCCGTCGATCACGGGGGCGATAATCTTCCCTTCATAAACCGCAATGCCCCGATTCACGACGCCGCAGCAGATGCGCGACTGCCAGATCTGCTGATTCACGTCCGGATCCTGATGCCAGAGTTCTTTGCCCGTGCGCGTGTCGACCGCGTAGACCACGCTCCACGGCGCGATGCTGTAAAGAATGCCGTTTGAAACCAGCGGCGTGCCTTCCTGCCGTGTCTGCGCGCGCCCTGCCGCCGCCGGAATATCCACCGACCACGCGAGACCGAGCTTGCCGACGTTTCCCGCGTTGATCTGCATGAGCGGGCTA
This sequence comes from Bryobacteraceae bacterium, assembly GCA_036272235.1. Taxonomy (GTDB): domain Bacteria; phylum Acidobacteriota; class Terriglobia; order Bryobacterales; family Bryobacteraceae; genus BOG-234. The sequence goes on from DATAZF010000178.1 coordinate 6,781, forward strand.
AAGCGCTGCTCGGACCAGTTCACGTTGTAGCTGATCCAGTCCTCGCCTGTCTTGCCGGCATTTTTGAGCGCCGCTTCGTCGACCTGCTTCGGTTGTTGTGAGGGTTGTTGCGCGGGTTGCTGTGCGGGTTGTTGCGCAACGATAACGGCCACCGATCCGGCGAGCAGGGATCCTACCAGAAGCGATTTGAATCCGCTTGACATTTGCCTCGATTTTATATCAAAACAAAAGCTTCTTCACATATTGCGCACGCACCGGAGATGCTGATTGTTCTGCCGTTACGTCGACTCGTTTGAGTGGTGTTCATGGACACTGCCGGTTGTTGACCGCGGCTTCTGTTCATCGCTAAGATCGCCTCGCGATGTCTTGTTTCCGGCTCTTATCCGTCCCATTTGCGTGCTTTTTCACCCTTGTTTTAGGCGCCGGAAGCGCATCCGCCGGGTTGACGAACCTCGGTGGAGAGATCACCGGGAAACCAGCCGCCGCGAAGAATACGGATGGCCGCATCGAGGTCTTCGCGCGGGGTGTGGATAATACCGTTGTCCACATAATCCAGACGTCCGCCGGCGCCGCGCAATGGTCGGCGTGGTCCAGTCTCGGTGGGACGATCGAGAGCGATCCCGCAGTGGGTGTGAACAAAGACGGACGCCTCGAAGTATTCGGGCTCGGCGCCGACAACGCGATCTGGCATACCACGCAGCTCGCGGCCGGCGGCGCGGCGTGGTCCGCCTGGAGTTCTCTGGGAGGGCAGGGGAAAGACGATCCCACGGTCGGCATCAATGCCGATGGCCGTCTCGAAGTCTTCATTCACACCACCACCAACTCCCTCTGGCATGTCTGGCAAACGAGCCCCGGCGGCGCCTGGTCGGCCGGTGATGAGATTGCCGGAGAAGCCGACCAGGCCCCCTTCATCTCGCGTAATTCCGACGGCCGCCTGATTCTCTTCGTCGGCGACTCCGATGGCAAAGACTGGTGGACAATTCAGAACACGGCCGGCACGGATTCCTGGTCTCCATGGTGGTGCCTGCTCGGCGGCACCGTCACCGCGCCGGTGATAGGAACAAATTCGGATGGACGTCTGCAACTCTTCTCCGTGCGCTCCGATAACTCGGTCTGGACTTCTGCGCAAACTGCCGCGGGTGGCTACAACTGGACGGACTGGAGCCCGCTTGGCGGTTCCATTTCCGGAGATGTCGCGGTAGCGTCCAACGGCGATGGCACCCTCGCCGTCTACGGACGCGGCGCCGACAACGCTCTCTGGCAGACCTCACAATCAGCCGCCGGTGCGAGCACCTGGTCCGGTTGGGGAAGCCTCGGCGGCGCGATCTCGGGGCCTCCCGCCGTTGCCGCCGATTCCAACGGTCTGCTCCAGACCTTTGCGGCAGGCACGAACGGTTCGCTGTGGACAAACGGACAGTCGACCGGCGGCGTTCCCGTGATCGGTTCCGGAAGTGCGGCAGTCCCTGTCTGGAGCGGTAAGTCGAACTTCAGTTCCAACATGTACTTCTCGATTTACGGCTCGAACCTCTCGACGATCACACAGTCGTGGGACAACTCCTTCAGCGGATCGACAGCGCCCTCTTCGCTCGGAGGCGTGAGCGTTACCGTCAACAACATCCCGGCGTTCATTCAGTACGTCAGCCCGACGCAGATCAATATCGACGCGCCTGACGACTCCACCACTGGACCGATGAACATCGTCGTCACGAATGCTTCCGGCTCCAGCAATGCCGGCAGCGCGACTCGCGCGCGCCTGTCTCCGACGCTTCTTACCGTGCCGCAATTCAGCCTGGGATCGAAGAACTACGTTGTCGCCCAGACTCCGGACTTCAAGAACTTCATCGGTCCCGGCTACCTCAACGCAAAGGCTGGCGACACGATAATAGTTTTCGCCACGGGATGCGGTCCGACCAACCCAGCCACCCAGGCGGGTGTCATGGCGGCGCAAAACTCGACGTTGGCGTTGCCATACCAGGTGACGATTGGCGGTACGCCGGCGGCGGTTTCGTTTGCCGGGATGGTTGCAGGCACCGTCGGCCTCTATCAGTTCAATATCGTCGTTCCGAATGTAGCCGCGGGAGACCAGGCAATCGAGTTGGCCGTCGACAGCATCCCGAATGGCCAGAACCTGCTGCTCACGATAGGCCAGTAACACCGATCGCTCCTTCACCACTATCACTACGCGCCGATTTCTCCGTGGCGCATGTAGGGCACGTTGGCAACCTGCGGGCGATTGTCAATCGGCCTGGTCAGTCGAAACCGATAGTCTCAGCGGCTCCGCTGGTATGTGGGGCAGTATGTCCCCCCTCGAAGTTGGCAACCCCGTCCGAATTGACTGCAGCTTACGATGGCAAAATCTGGTTCTATCCGCCAGGCGGATTATCAATCCGCCGAAGAATCGTATCCTCCCTTGCACGATCTCCGGTAATCAAACGCGCGCCGCGATTGTAAGTGAAATAGTCATACGCCCATTGCACGGCAATCAACATGCGATTCTCGAATTCCACGATGTAAAGAAGGTGGATAAAAAGCCAGGCGAGCCACGCCAGAATTCCCGAGAACTGAAACGGCCCGATCTGCGCGACTGCCTGATTGCGGCCAATCGTAGCCAGACTGCCCTTGTCGAAGTAGTGAAAAGGTTTTGCCTTTTTATTTTGCATGCGGCTTTCGATCAACCGCGCGGCATAGCGCCCCTGCTGCATGGCTGTCGGCGCGACTCCCGGCACTTGCTTTCCATCCTGCAGAAAAGCAGCCAGGTCGCCGATCACGATGATTTCAGGATGCGCCGCCGCCGAGAGATCCGGCTGCACCGGTACGCGCCCGGCCTTATCCAGCGTGAGTCCGAGCTTGTCCGCCAGCATTTTCCCCAGCGGGGAAGCCGCAACGCCCGCCGCCCAAAGAACCGTCTTCGTCCGGATCGTCATCTTCGTTT
>DATAZF010000179.1:0-13125 GCA_036272235.1 Bryobacteraceae bacterium
CGGCCGCCGATTCGCGAGCATCTCCTCGTCCCGAAGCCTGACCGCATGATGTGGGGAGGAATCAGGAATCTCCTGAGCGGCGTCACGACCGTTGCGCATCACAATCCCTGCGAGCCGGCGATTTTCACGGGTCGCTTTCCCGTACGCGTCGTGCGCCGGTTTGGATGGGCGCACTCGCTCGCATTCGCTTCGAATGTCCGCGATTGCCTGGCTCGCACGCCGCCGCGCTGGCCCTTTATCATTCACGCCGCTGAGGGCACGGACGCATCCGCGTTCGCGGAAATCCCGAGGCTCCGGGAACTCGGCATTCTCGATTCCCGAACCGTCCTTGTTCATGCAGTGGCGGCCACACCAGCTACGCTCGACATGATTCGCGAGAGCGGCGCTTCGATCGTGTGGTGCCCCTCATCGAATCTGTTTACTCTCGGCCGCACACTCACACCGGAGCTCGTCAGATACGGCATTCCCGTCGCGCTGGGCACTGATTCGTCATTGACCGGCGCCGGGGACCTTGTCGATGAAATGAACATCGCGGGGCTGACTGCCGCTGAGATCTACCCGCTCGTGACAACCAACCCGGCACGCATGCTGCGCCTGCGGCCGGGGCAGGGAATAATCTGCGAGCGCGGCGTGGCCGACCTCCTTGTGGTTCGCGATACAGGTCAAACGCCGGCGCAATCCATAATGGATCTGCGCCCCGAACTGGTCATGGTGCGTGGACGCATCATGCTGCTGTCGGAAGCTTTCGCCGCGCGTCTTCCGCCTTCCGATCTCAAAGGTTTCCACTCCATTTGCGTCGAAGGGCGCGGCAGCTGCCTGATACGCGCGGATGTACCGCGCCTCTACGCATCCGCGTCGAAAGTACTCGGGCCCGAAATACGCCTCGCTGGAAAACGCGTATGCATCTGAATCCGGTCCTCACACGCCTGCCGATTCTGATCCTCAGCCCGCACGCGCGTTGTAATTGCCGATGCGTGATGTGCGACATCTGGAAGGTGACGGATGCGGCGGAGATTAGTCCAGAGGATCTCGAAAGGCATGTGGCCGCGGTTGAAGGAATGGGGGTCGAGTGGGCGGTGTTCACCGGGGGAGAGCCTCTCATGCATTCCGACCTCTTCCGGCTCTGCGGCATTCTGCGCGCGCGCGGTATCCGCATCACGATCCTGAGCACAGGCCTGCTGCTCGAAAAGCACGCGGCGGCTATCGTCGCCAATGTCGATGACGTGATCGTTTCGCTCGACGGGCCGGCGGAGGTTCATGACGCAATCCGCCGTGTTCCGGGAGCCTTTGCGCGGCTGGACTCAGGCGTTCGCGCGATTCACCGTTTACGGCCGGATTTTTCCGTCACTGCCCGATGCACCGTCCAGCGCCTCAATCACGTGCGGCTGCGCGACACGATTGCTGCCGCGCGAGAGATCGGTCTGAGCGGTATCTCATTCCTTGCGGCCGACGTCACCTCAACAGCATTCAATCGGCTGGAAGTCTGGGCACCCGGGCGGCAATCATCGATTGCTGTCGCGGCGGAGGATGTATCCACCCTCGAATCGGAGATGGAAGCGATCATCGCGGCGAATGAATGCCGCACCTTCGTCGCGGAATCGCCGGAAAAGCTGCACCGCATTGTGGATCACTTCAAGGGCGATCCGGTCGCTCCGCTGTGTAACGCCCCGTGGGTTTCCGTCGTGGTCGAAGCGGACGGCGTTGTCCGCCCCTGCTTCTTTCACCGGCCGATCGGAAAACTGGATGACATTACAAATCTCGCCGATGTCATTAATGGAGCGGAAGCCACAACATTCCGCGCGGCACTCGACGTAGCGGCGGATCCAACCTGCCGCCGCTGCGTCTGTTCCCTCAACCACTCACCTGCTACTGAAGAGCGATGAAAACACCCGCTTGTGTCTGAACGCCTCCGACGATGGCTGAAATCGGGACGTCGCCGCTTCCCAATCCAGTCGGGAGAGTTATGTTCAACTGAAACAAGCCTGCCTGGGTTATCCCGGCAAAGAAGGGCGTGACAGGAGTTCCACCGATCAGGATCTGCAGATTACTGCTACCTGGTATCTGATAGGTCTGGTTGTTTGGCAGAGCGGGTAAGACCTGGCCTGACGGAGCGGGGGGCGTGGTTGGCCCGAAGCCGACGGCAAAGATCTCGATCGTATCGCCAGCTTTGGCAGGTCTGGTGGCGAATCCAAGAGATGAGCCATTAGGACCGATGATGTCGTAGCTACCCCCACCTTGAGTGCCTGAGCCATCTGTCCGAATAACGATTCCGGCGACGTATCTGCTGCCAATTACGCTGAACGATGGGCCGAACTGCCCAAGCGTGACTGTGGAACTCGCGGAGCCGATCGAATTCGTGACGACTACCGGAACCGTCCCTGTGGCTGCGTCGTCAGGCGCCTGAACGTTGATTTGTCCCGGACTTACAACATACAGATAAGCTGGCTTGTTGTCGATCGTCACGCTCGTGCCGCCGAGGCTCAAGGGAAAATCATTGTTCCAGACCACCGATGCGCTCGCCAGATTTGCGCCAAAAATCGAGACCCAGGATCCAGGTTCTATGGTTGTGCTCGAACTGTAGATTGGCACAACTCCGCCGGGGCTTATCGATACCGTGGCCGTATCTGCAGCCGCCAGCTGCGATGCCAACTGGCTGGCGAAAACCGCTCGCAGGCTTGGCGGCAGTGCGGAAGACGGCGGAGAACCCGATGGAGTTTGACCGAATGCCACCCCCGCGAGAAGCGGGAGCACCAATATTTGAAGGCGGATATAAGGTCGGTGTATCACGTTGTTTTAACGCTAGCTGTTGGCCGGAACGCAGTTGTTTCGAAAAGGTAAATTTGTTGTAAATCGCCTTGTTAATGCAGCGGTTGCGTGATAATTTCAACTGTTCGTCTCACTTCAGAGTCTTTTCCGGCATCGAGCAGGAACGCTCTTTCCGCCTCCAGACGAGCGTCGTTGCGGCGGCCTGTCAAAGCCAGCAGTTTTGCCAGTGCCCAATGTGGCTTGAACCAGTTGGGAGCGAGCGAGGACGAGGTCCGCAGCGAGACTTCCACTTTGGAGGCATCGTTCTGTTCCGCCGAAAACATGCCCAGGTTGTACCACGCGTTCGGTGGATTGTCGGCGCTTGTCGTTGCCCGCGCCGCGGCCAGTGTTGCTGCCTTGACGCAGTTGGCCTGAACACCCCGGTCCGTGCTGCTGCCACAGAGGGTCGCAAGGCGCCGCGAACAATACAGGTCTTCCCCGGCGCCGGGCAACGCCGTGCGTACGATATCGGCGTAGAGCGCTGTCCCCTTGGCTGTATCTGCCGGCGAACGCTGCAAGCCCGCCAGGCGGAAATCCGCTATGGTGAGCATGACTCCAAACAGCGCGAGCGCAGCTGCGATCGGGACGGAAACAGCGAGAACCAGTGCAGGTCTTACGGCGGCTCGATCGGTCTGGTCGTGAGGCGTAAGCGCCACCAGCATGGCGATCACCAGCAGCGTGGCGAAAATCGGTCCCGCGGTAGCCGCTCCGAACATCCCCGCAATACAGGAGGCGGTCAGCGCCGCGGTCAGGTAGGGGCCTGCTCCCTGGCGAGCCCGCAATGCGGCCCATCCGCCCAAAAAAATCCAGCCGAGCGTGATCGCGAGGCCGGGAATTCCTTCGCTCGTCAGCGCATCGAGCGCCGTGTTGTGCGGTGATTCGTGATAAAAATCCGGCAGTAGCCGCGCGAGTTCGACCGACTGGAATCGCGGGAACTCCGCGGAAAACGTTTCGGGACCGAAGCCAGCCAGAGGTCTCGCAGCCGCCATCTGCAACGAATCGCGCCACAGCAGGGGCCGCGCGCCCCCAATGGGCTCGTCGCTTGACCATCGAACGCGCGCCCGTAGCCGCGTGCCCGCGGGCGAAATGTAAAACAGCACGAAGATCCCCACGGCTGCCACGCCCGCGATCCGGTGCTGTTTCCGGGGCCGGAACCCGGCGAACACGGCGAGCGAGACGAATCCCAGGGCCACCGCGAGAAGCGCCGAACGGGTGCCGCTCAATACGATGGCGATCCCCGAAAGCCCGCTCGACAGAAAGCCGACCCATCTCCACCCGCCGCGCTCGACGCGCGCGAGCGCCAGCGCGCAGAACATGCCGATGGCGAGCCACCATCCGAAATAGTCCGCGTGTCCCAGCGTGCCCGGTGGTCGCACGATAGTCGAATCACCCGCCTGCGCATGATAGGCCGATGCGGTCTGAAGCGGATCGATATCGAAATACTGCAGGATCCCGTACAGCGAAGCAATCGCCATTGCGACTGTATACGCACGCAGCAGCTTTGAGAGGGATTCGGGTCTGCGCGCCAACTGGCCAGCCGCGAGAATCGCAAACGCGCAGAGCGCAACGACCGTCGCCAGCCCCATCCGCCGCCAGTTGCTGCCCAGTACTGAAAACCACGGCCGCGTCGACAACGCTGCTGCGACTGCGTACCAAAGGGTCTGCGCAGCCGCGAGGCCGAAGAGCAGGCGTCCGGCTTTCCGTCTCCACAGAGATGCCGCGCCTTCGGCGATCTGCCGCGGAAATGCCGTGCAGCCAGCCATTGCCAGACACAGGATGATGACCTTCGGCGTCACATCGTAGTGAAACAGGATGCCCGGCGTAATCAGAAGAGGCAGCAGAAACACCAGCAGCGCCAGCAGGATTTCCATAAGGTAGGGCAGGCTATTCGCCTGTCGGGCCTTCTTCAGAATCCCACTATGAAGTCAGCGTGCTCTTCGCCAGCAGGAAAGGCGTGGCCACTAACCCGATCGCAAGAAGTGAAATAAATGCCAGCGGCGCTGCGCCGGCGACGAATAAGCCGATCCCGGTAGAGAGAAAGCGATTGGAACGCGGCGCCGAATTCGCGCCGCCCTGCGTGGGAGTTGCGGGAGCCGCGGAAGCGCTGTGCCGATATACCCAGCCCGCGGGCGCCCCCGGCTCACCCGCCACCACCGGGATATCAAACGTGGGTTTGGATTTCCGCCGCGCGGCTGGCACTGGCTTCAGATGTCCGTTCTTCAGACCGTCCGTCGGTGGCATTGCGGTCTCCTCTCTTCTGCTCCTGCTTTGCCGCCGCGGACTTCAACGTGCCGCGTTCCACGACGTCCACGAGACTCGCGTAATCGCCGGCTGCGCGGCTGCGCGGCGCGTATTCCCAGATTGTCTGATGGCTGGCCGTCGCGTAGTTGAGATCGATACACTGCCGGATTCCGGGTTCAAACACATGCTGGCCCACCGCCGGATCGCGGCTCAATGCATCCAGTGTCGCTCGCGACGCATGATTGCCGCTGTGGACAAAAGTCGGCACTACCGCGAGCAGATCGAGCTTTCGCTCCGGCCATAAATCGCGCACCTGCAGAACCCCGTTGTAAGTCTGGCGCGCGCCGATCACCGCCATCAGATCCATGCCTACCGGGATAATGAGCTCTTCGGCCAGCAAAAGAGCGTTGAAAGTCAGCAGATTCATCGCCGGCGAGGTATCGATCACGACTACGTCGTAATGGGATTCGTTGCGGAGCCGGCGTGCCAGGATCGTCTCCCGCTGCGTCTCGCCGGCGAGACGGCGTTCGAGCGAGAATGCCTCCGGAGTTGAAACTACGACATCCAGCCCTTCGCGCACGCCCCGCATCACGACGGTATCGAGCGCCGCGTCGCCAGTCATCAACTCTTCAAACGTATGAGGCGGCCGGATATTGAGCGTGTGGCCGACGTTCCCCTGCGGGTCCGCATCGATCAGCAGGACCTTCCTGCCGCGCATCGCAAGCCCCGCCGCAATATGAATGGCCGTGGTGGTCTTGCCGACGCCGCCCTTCATATTCACTACGGCCAGTTTGCGCATAAGACCGCCTTCTATTTTACCTGAAACACAATACCACGAAAATGTTTCGGGTATTTTATGCCAGCCGCCGAGGCTTTCAACCTGATCCTGAATACGGGCGCGGTGGGCACGATACGCCGCGCCCGGTTGCAGTTCGCGCTCCGACTGGATTTCCAGAAACATTTTCAGGAACTCTTAAGGTATAGCCAGTAGGATGACCGCATGCGCAACATCATCCTGACACTCGCTGCTGTAACCCTGCTTGTCGCGCAGTTACAGCCGGCTTACCGGATCACGAACACGTGGAGACCTGGCGGCGATGGAAGCTGGGATTACGTGGTGCCCGACCCTCCCAATCATCGTGTGTTTGTCGCCCGGCAGAATCGTCTGATGGTCATTGATGAAAACAACGGCAAGCTGCTCGGTGAAGTCAAAGGCATCCAGGGCGCGCACGGCACGGCGATTGCGGAAGCCACCGGCCACGGCTTCGCCACTTCGGGGAATGATCAGTCCGTCGTTATGTTCGATCTGAAGACGTTCAAGCCGCTTAGCCGAATCCCGGCGGCCGAGGATGCTGACGCGATCCTTTATGACAGTGCCTCGAACCGCGTCTTCACATTGAATGGCGACGCGCACTCCTCTACGGTGATCGACCCCAAAGAAGGCACGCTGATCACGAATATTCCGCTCGGCGGCAAACCCGAGTACGGCGTTTCCGCCGGCGACGGCAAGGTTTACGCGAATCTCACGGATACGAGCGAGGTTGTGGAGATCGACGCAAAGAAGGCGACGGTTGCGCGGCGCTGGTCCACCGCGCCGTGCAAACAGCCGGTGGCGATGGCGATCGATACCGCGCACCATCGGCTCTTCAGCGGATGCCGCAGCGGCTTGATGGCGGTTTCCGACTATCAGGCGGGGAAGGTGGTGGCGACGCTTCCGATCGGGACTGGAGTCGACGGCGCCGGGTACGATGCGGCGTCCGGCAATGCGTTCGCATCGAACGCCGACGGCACTCTCACCGTCATCCATCAGGACGCGCCCGATCGATATCGCGTTGTAGAAACGGTGCAGACACCAGTGGGGTCGCGCAATATGGGGCTCGACCCGACCACTCACCGGCTGTTCCTTGCGTCCGCGAAGTTCGGATTGGCTCCCGCGGGCGGCAGGGGCAGGGCGCCGATCTTGCCCGGGTCTTTCGCGTTGATCACGATTGAACGCGATCCGTCCGCCAGGTAGTTTTCTCGCAATTGCCATCCCTGCGCGGCGCACGTCAGGTATAACGCGGACGCTGTAAACTGTCAACGACCGATGGGTCGGGAGGCAGCGCGACGCGACTTCAATGGGTATTGATCGCAGTGGTGTGCTTGAGCCTGTTGTGCATGAGCCCCGTCTATGGTCAGTGGATCAACTATCCGACACCTGGTATTCCGCGAACCAAAGCCGGCAAGCCCAATCTCACTGCTCCGGCGCCGAGGGGCCGCGACGGTAAACCTGACTTCTCGGGCATCTGGACTGTCACGGATCCCAAATATCTCGACAATCTGGGGGCCGGCGGGGTTGAAATCCCAATGCTGCCGTGGGCCGCGAAAGTATTTGCGGAGCGTCAGGAGAATAACGGCCGCGATCGTCCGAGCGGCCGCTGCCTGCCGCATGGCGTGACGGATTTCGATGCGCTCTTCCAGCCGAGGAAATTTATCCAGACGCCCAGCGAGATCGTGCTGCTTTTTGAGAGCTACCACTCCTTCCGGCAGATTTTCATGGATGGTCGGCCGTTACCGAAGACGGCGGACCCTTCATGGTTCGGCTCTTCCGTTGGGAAATGGGTTGGCGACATGCTCGTCGTGGATACGACCGGTCTCAGCGATGAGACGTGGCTCGACGATGGCGGACATCCGCACACTGACGCGCTGCACATTACCGAACGCTTCCATCGCCGCGATTTCGGACACCTCGACGTGCAGTTGACGATCGACGATGCGAAGACATACGCGAGACCCTGGAGCGTCACGATTCTGTGGGATTATCTGCCTGATACGGAACTGCTGGACTGGGTGTGCGAGAACAACCGGGACGTCGGACACATAGTGGGCAAGTAACGCCTGGCTGAATACAGCGAAGCGGCTACTTCGTCTCGATCTTTACGACCTGGATCACGAGACTCTTCGGCACCAGCATCTGATGCGGAATCCCCGCGGGAATGTGGAAAACATCGCCGGGGGCCATGGGTCTGCGGATGCCGCCGTCGATGGATTTGCCGCGGATCTCGCCCGGAGCGGTGGTCTTGCCATCCACCATCTTTCCGCCCACGATGAGCGTGCCGTTGCCCGAAACTACGGTGACCATATCGACCTGCTTGTCGTGCGTCTCGGCCGCGCCGTCGCCTTCGCGGCGGACGATCAGAAGGCCGTGGTTGCCCCATGTCGCGACACGGTCGGCGCCGGCTTTATTCTCATCGAGCCTGGCGGCTTTGGCGCGCGCCTGGATGTCGGAGGCTTTATACATGGCAAAGCCTTCGGGGTCGGCGGCGAACATGGAAGTGGCCAAAAACAGGGCAAGAACGGTCAATAGCTTCATTTGGTCGGATCGTATCAGAGCGGGCAAGGTAATTCAATCACCACGGCATCCGGCGTTTGGTGTACTTCCGGCCGATCTCCGCAGCCTGTTGGTTCGCCGGCCCGACCATCACGCCTTCCTTGATCATGTCGATCACGTTGTTCGGGTTCATCGAATTCAGAAAGAAAATCTTGTTCGCCTTGCACGCGGCAAAGACGCGGGCCCGCGCCGCCACCATTTTCGGATCTCTCTCCGCTCCCGGCCCGCGCACGCCCAGCGACAAGGCCATATCGCCCGGACCCCACTCTGCGAATCCTATGCCGGGAACCTTCAGACTTTCCTCTGCATTCGCCAGTGCGTATTTATCTTCCAGCTTCACCCCGAGGAGCAGTTCTCCATTGGGATTGAGCGGCCAGGCGTCGGCTTTGTCGAAATATTCCTCCTGTGAGACGCCCCAGATCTGCGCGGCCGTGGCCGCCCCATGAGCGCCGCGACGCCCTTCGTCGATCCCCTTGCCGAGCCCCTGTTTGTGGATTGGCAAACGCACCGCTTCGATAAATGCCCGAATCGCACCCGGCGTATCCGCGTGCGTCAACATGATGCCGTGCACGCCTGTCGCCAGCACCTGGCTGAACATCCACGCGTTGGCGCGGACCGTCGCTTCATCAGTGCCATTGACCGGCACGTTGACGATCACCGCCGGCGTGCGGTGTCCACTCTTCGTCGGGCCTGCCGATGCCAGACCTTTCATGTACTCAGCCAGACCAGCGACGTCGAACGGCGCATGCTCCATGTCGTAGCTGATGTAGTCCGCATACGTCTGAGCATCCTGCCTGCCCTGTTCAAATGTCCCGATCGTGCCCGAATGAGAGCCGGTGTAATAGACGGGCTGGCCCTGTTCGAGCAGCTCGATCGCCCTGTTGATGTGCTTCGGTTTTGGGGTTTGCGCGAGGAGGGAGACGGCGGGGATCAGGGCACTCAGGAAGCAGATTGCGGCTTTGACCTTGCGCATTGCGATTCAAGTATACGTCCGTTGCGGGCCGTGGTTCCGATAGAATGAATCCCGGCGGTTTTCCGCTTCAGAGGAGTTTCCCGTGGCCTTTTTCCGATTCTGCGCTTTGGTTTTAATCCCGGCGGCGCTCGTATTCGCACAAGCCAATCGCACGGCGCAGCCCCGCGGCAACAACAACCTGATCCAGCCTCTCGCGGACCTGCAAAAGAACCTCAAGGGCAAGCTCGAGCGCATCACGGTCCACGGCAAGTCCCTCGAAGGGAATCTCGAGGGTGACTCTGCCGATCGCGATGTTTTCGTTTATCTCCCGCCCAGCTACGATCGCGAGACAGCGCGCCATTATCCGGTCGTGTACACCTTGCACGGTTTTGGACTGCATGCCCAGCAGTGGGTGGGCTTCGCCAATGTCTCGGGACTCGAAAAGGGACTCGCGGCCGGCACGACGAAGGAGATGATTCTCGTCGCACCCGACGCTTTCTCGCTCCACAACGGCAGCTTCTATTCCAACTCGAAGACCACAGGCGACTGGGAAACGTTCATCGCCGTCGAGCTTGTCACCTACATCGACAGCCACTACCGCACCATTCCGGATCGGATGAGCCGCGGACTTGCCGGCCATTCGATGGGCGGCTATGGAACTTTTCGCATCGGCATGAAGCATCCGGAAGTCTTCTCCAGCCTATATGCGATGTCAGCCTGCTGCATGCTCGATACGGCGGAAGTAAATCCGGCGATGACGCAGATGGAAGCGATCAGGACGAAGGAAGAGGCACAGAAACTTTCCTTCAATCAGAAGTCTCCTCTGGCCCGCGCGGCGGCATGGTCGTCGAGCCCGGCGAATCCTCCATTGTTCATCGACCTGCCGGTGAAAGACGGCAAGCAGCGTCCGGTGATCGCGGCGAAATGGATGGCGAACTCGCTGATGGTAATGCTCGCCGAGTACGCGCCGAATCTGAAGAAGATGAAAGCAATCGATATGAATGTCGGGTTGCAGGACGGCCTGCTGCAGACCAATCGCGATATGGATGAAGCCTTGACCGACGCAGGCGTGGCGCACCACTTCGAGACGTTCGAGGGCGATCATAACGGTCAGGTACCGATGAACTTCGAGGTGAAAGTGCTGCCGTTTTTCTCGAAGCAGCTTGAGTTTCAGAAGTAGGGCGCTGAAGTCGCGGTGGTCCGTCGTGAGAACACTGTAAACCTGGTGTCATTCCGCCAGCGCCGCGAGCGTCCCATCGACCAGCCCTAGATCAAGATTGCTGAATCCGGAATCGGTTTCGAGGGCGCGCGCGATGTCAGACGGCAGTAGCAATTCGTATTCATAACGAGTTGCCGGATCGAAGATTTCAGCTATCCGTTTGCGCCTCGCGCGCCGCTGGTCTCGTGTGTGCGCCCGGTCAGACTATTTCATAATGAGGCGTATGCGATTGCCTTTGCTGGCGCTGGCCGTTGTAGCGCTTGCACTTGTGGAGAGAGCTACGGCGCAAACGCCGCCGGAGAGCACTGGAGCCATCGAAGGTCAGGTCACGAGTCTGGCGGGAGAGCCCCTGCGTAAAGCCAGCGTTACCCTGCTGCCGGCCGCGCCGGTAGAAGGGCAGGCCCGCCCGGGCAGCGCGCACGGCAACACTGCGGCTACAGGGACTGATGGCAAGTTCGCCATTGAGGGCATTGCGGCGGGCACTTATATGCTCATCGCGGGAAAAGATGGCTACATTCCTCAGGTCTGGGGTGTCCGCGCCCCCGGCCCGAGCTTCGGGAAAACGATCACCGTACAGGGCGGTGGGCGGCTGTCGGGCATGAACATTACGCTGACGCCTCAATCCATCCTCAGCGGCAGGACTTTGGACGAAGACGGCGACCCGACGCGTGCGGCGGTGAACATATACAAGATCGGCTGGCCGGGAGGAATCAGGCAGGCCGTGCGCGCAGGCAAGGGAGTCGTCAGTCCCGATGATACTTATATGGCCGGTGACCTCACGCCCGGCCGCTATTACGTCTCGGCATCGCTTCCGATGCCTTCGACGAGCGAACCGGTGCATGAGGCTTATCTGGAAACGTTTTATCCGCATACGACGGACATCGATTCCGCGATACCGATAGATATCGGCCCCGGCGAGCAGGTCCACGGTCTCGACATCCGGCTGATCAAAGGCCCCTTGTTCCACATTCGCGGCAAGGCTACCGGACCGATGGTTACAAGCAGCGCGAACGTGATCCTTCAATTGGCGCAGAAAGAGGGCGGACCGGTGGGAGCCCTGGGGCTGCTGGCAAATGTCGCACCTGACGGTACGTTTGGAATGGAAAATGTGGCGGCGGGCGCTTACGTGATCCAGTCGGGGCTCTCGACTGCGATTGCGAGCGTTCCGATTACGATCCGCGATCATGATGTGGATGACTTGAATGTGCCGGTAGGTTCCGGCATCACGATCACAGGCCTCGTAAAGACCAGCGACGACATGCCGCCTGGCTCGCCGCTTTCTTTCGCGTTGCGGCCGGTCAACGATCCGAGCCACCGGGTGAATGCGGAGATTGCGGGGAATGGCACGTTCGAGTTTCACGAACTCCGGCCGGAGCGGTACCAGTTCAGTGTCGATGGCCTGGGGCCGGGCACTTATGTGAAGTCGGTGCTTTCGGGAGGGACTGCAATAGCGAGCGACTCACTCGACCTGACCGCGGAAGGCGATGCATCCCTGCGGATTACTCTGGGCGACCACGCGGTGAGCGCAGCAGGTATCGTTCGCGCAAGTAATGGCGACCCTGCGCCGAATGTGATGGTGGCGCTTTGGGCAGCAGTTGACGGCGCGACGCGGACAGCCGGGACCGACGCGGACGGCCGCTTTCAGTTCGACAATCTGGCGCCGGGCGATTACTTCGTCGCGGCATGGGAAGAACTCGAAGACGGATTGGCTCTGAATCGGGAGTTTCGGACGCGATTCGAGGGCGCCGCTGTAAAGCTTTCGCTTACGGAGTCGGCGCATCAGGAGATTGAGATTACTGCAATCTCGCGCGGTGCGGTCCAGGCGCAATTGGCCGGGCTGCCTTGAATCGCGACGTGTTTCCCAATTTCTTTCTCGTCGGCGCTCCCAAGGCGGGGACCACAGCCCTCTATCGCTATCTCGATCAACATCCGCAGATCTACATGAGCCCGATCAAGGAGCCGCATTTTTTTGCGGATGAGGTTCGCATCGAGAACTTCGGGGAAGACTTTCGCCGGATGGCGGAGCAGCAGCTACCTGCGTTGCGGGCATATCTGAGCGGCCCCGTCTCGGAAAGGTTTTCCGGCGGTCCGATTGCGGAGTGGGCGGATTATCTGAAGCTCTTCCAGCGCGTGAACAATGAGACAGCGATCGGCGAGGCCAGCGTCTGTTACCTGTGGTCGGAAAGCGCGCCGGGAAATATTCATGCGCGATTTCCGCGGGCGAAGATTCTCGTGATGCTGCGCAATCCGATTGAGCGGGCGTTTTCGCAATACGCGCACATGCTGAGCTTCGCGCAGAAGCCGGTTTCGTTCACGCAGCACATGGATACGGCGCTGCGGTCCGGGAGTACCCGGATGAGCGAACTGTATCCGTTCCTGCGGTTCGGTTTGTATACGGACCAGATCGAACGGTATCTCGCGCGCTTCGGCGCAGCGCAGATGCAGATTCACTTCCATGAGGACTTCAGCCGCGATCCGCTGCAGGTGATGGGGGCCATCTTTCGTTTCCTCGGCGTGGATGCCGGGTTTGCGCCGGAT